>JAAEOZ010000235.1 GCA_024222685.1 Gammaproteobacteria bacterium
AGATGTGTGGTGAATGTACATTAAGCAATACGGGTATGTCCTGCCCGATGAATTGTCCAAAATCGATCCGTAACGGACCCTGCGGTGGTGTGAGGCTGGATGGAAACTGTGAAATTAAGCCGGAAATGCGATGTGTATGGGTTGAGGCCTGGCGTGGTAGTCAGCAAATGAAGCGCAAAGATAATATTCGCCAGATACAGCAGCCGGTAAACTTCAGTTACAAAGGTAGTTCATCCTGGCTGCGCGTTGCCGAGAAAGAATATACCAGTTCGGGTGAGGAGATAGCGAAATGATAGCAGTGGATGAAAACAATCCCGGCAAACCGCTACTGAAAAAGCCTGGGCATATTTCAAGCGGCCGACTTGAGCGGGTATTAAGAGCGGGTCATTTCGCGATTACCACCGAGCTGGCACCTCCCGATTCAGCGCTGGCAGAAGACGTTTACGAACGTGCACAGGTTTTCGATGGCTACGTCGATGGTATGAACGCTACCGATGGATCGGGAGCGAACTGTCATATGTCGAGTGTTGCGATGTGCGCACTGTTAACTAATACTGGTTACTCACCGGTGATGCAAATAGCCTGTCGTGATAAAAACCGTATTGCGATACAGGGTGATGTGCTCGGTGCTGCAGCGATGGGGGTCAGTAACGTACTTTGCCTGACTGGTGATGGTGTTCAGGTTGGTGATCAGCCTGAAGCAAAACCGGTATTCGATCTGGACAGTATATCGCTACTGGAAACGATTAGAACCATGCGTGATGAATCCAGGTTTTTAAGTGGCCGTGCGATTACCAAAGCGCCAGAAATTTTTCTCGGCGCTGCAGAAAATCCCTGTGCCCCTCCGATCGATTTCCGTCCCTACCGTCTGGCGAAAAAAATCGCTGCTGGCGCGGACTTCATCCAGATGCAGTATATTTTTGACGTGCCGCAATTAAAAGAATTCATGATGAAATCACTGGACATGGGTTTGCTCGAAAAGTGTTTTATTTTACCGGGTGTCGGTCCCCTCGCCTCTGCCAGAACCGCAAACTGGATTCGAACCAATGTACCCGGAATCCATATACCCGATCATATTATTAGCCGACTCGCTGGTGCCGAGAACCAGAAAAAGGAAGGCCAGAAAATATGTGTCGAACTCATTCAGCAGATTCGCGAAATCGAAGGTGTGAGCGGTGTACACGTGATGGCGTACCGCCAGGAAGAAGCGGTAGCCGAAATTATTCAGCAATCCGGTGTGCTTGAGGGGCGAGTACCCTGGTATCCGGGATGCGAAGATCAGGAATGTCTCGAAGCCTAGATTCAGATTTTCCAGTGTTTGTTACATTTATTTTTTTCTTTGAGGAATAACCAATGACCGGAACGGTTGTCAGTTCAGCAACAAAAGAGTTAGTAATCGGATTTGATCGACCTTTTGTTATTATCGGCGAGCGCATCAATCCAACTGGGCGCAAAATCATGGCCGGGGAAATGAAAGAGGGCGATTATAGTCGTGTTGAGAGCGATGCAATTGCTCAGGTTCAAGCGGGTGCGCATATGCTCGATGTGAATGCCGGTATACCGCTGGCTGATGAACCACGCATACTCGCTGAAGCCATACAACTGGTACAGAGCCTGACCGATGTGCCTTTGAGCATCGATTCGTCAATTATCGAAGCACTGGAATCGGGTCTTTCAGTATACCAGGGTAAAGCGCTGGTGAATTCTGTCACAGGTGAAGATGAAAGCCTGGATAGAGTGTTACCGCTGGTAAAAAAATACGGTGCAGCAGTAGTCGCTATCTCGAACGATGAAACCGGCATTTCCGAAGACATCGATGTACGTTATGAAGTCGCTAAAAAGATTGTCAATCGTGCTTCAGATTACGGTATCTCTGCCGGTGATGTTATTGTCGACCCGCTGGTTATGCCAATCGGTGCAATCAATACTGCCGGACGTGAAGTGCTCAAACTGATTCACCGCTTGCGCACTGAACTTAAAGTTAATACAACCTGCGGTGCCTCCAATATCAGCTTCGGTTTGCCGAATCGCAATGGTTTTAATGGTGCATTTATCAGCATGGCAATCCAGGCTGGTATGACTACTGCGATTACCAATCCATTGCATGCCGAAGTGGTGGCAGCAAGTTTGGGCGCCGATGTTATGCTCGGTAAAGATCCTGATTGCTCGCGATGGATTAAACAGTTTCGTGAGCCGCCGGCGGAGGGTGCCACTGCACGGGGCACGGGGCGGCGAGGAAGTCGACGCCGAAGGGCTGGCTAAGCTAAAAAGCAATACGTAAGAGTTGTGAATGAGTGATGATGAAGTAAATGTGCTATTTATGCCCTCGGGATTGCGAGGGCAATTTCCAACAGGAACCACAATACTGCAGGCAGCTCAGCGGCTGGGTGTAGATTTAGAATCAATCTGTGGCGGCCAGGGACAATGCCGTAAGTGTCAGGTGCTACCGCAGCAAGGTGAATTTGCCAAACACGGCATTACTTCTCGAGTCGAACATCTCTCAGCTTTCACCGAAACCGAAAAGCATCTTCAGTCAAAAAATCGTCTAAAAGAAGGCCGCAGACTTGGTTGCAATGCACGGATGCTTGGCGATCTGGTGGTCGATGTGCCTGAAGAAAGCCAGCAGCACAAACAGCATATTGCCAAGGCAGTTACCGCTTATGATATTCAGGTGCAACCCGCGTTGCATCTGTTTACCGTAACGCTGTCGGAGCCCGATATGCATGCACCGATGTCGGACAAGCGACGATTGCAGCAGGCCCTGATCAGACAACACAATTTACCACTGCTGGATTGTGAACTGTCTCAGTTACGTCTATTGCAACCGGCTCTGGAAAAAGCGGCTCGCCAGGTGACTGTTGCGGTTTACCAGTTTGAAAAAATAATCGCAGTCTGGCCAGGTGAGAAAAAACAGGTTTACGGAATGGCAGTAGATCTCGGTTCGACCACTATCGCCGCGCAGTTATGTAGCCTGGTTAGCGGCGAAGTAATCGCTACTGCAGACAGCATGAATCCGCAGATTCGATTTGGCGAAGATTTAATGAGTCGCGTGTCTTACGTGATGATGAACGAAGGCGGCGATGTCGCCATGACTCAGGTTGTTCGTGAAGCCTTTAACCAGCTTGCCAAACGAGCTGCTAAAACTGCAGGTATCGGGCTTGATGAGATTCTCGACATAACCGTGGTCGCTAATCCGATCATGCATCATTTGTTTCTCGGTATCGATCCGACGCCGCTTGGCGGTGCTCCTTTTACGTTGACTACAGACCAGACACAGGTTTTACGTGCGGCCGAGATTGATATTTTTCTGCATGCAGAAACCCGGGTCTGTACCTTGCCCTGTATTGCCGGGCATATAGGCGCTGATACCGCCGGGGTGATACTCTCAGAACGCCCCGATCTTTCCGAAGATTATTTGCTTCTGGTTGATGTTGGCACTAATGCCGAAATCGTACTCGGCAATCGCAATCGTTTGCTGGCTGCTTCGAGTCCGACCGGGCCAGCATTCGAGGGTGCACAAATTAGCGCCGGACAGCGTGCTGCGCCGGGTGCCATCGAGAGAGTACGGATTGATGCAGATACCCTCGAACCCAGGTTTCGGGTAATTGGTTGTGATGTCTGGTCAGACCATCCCGAGTTTGCCGAAAAGAGTGCGAAGGTGGGTGTTAGCGGTATTTGTGGGTCGGGGATAATTGAAGTTGCGGCGGAAATGTTTCTCGCAGGCATCATCGATCAGGATGGCGTCATCGGTGTGGTTGAAGGTAAAGCCAGTCCACGAATCATCGAAGATGGTCGTACCTGGTCGTATCTGCTTCATGATGGTGAAAAAGTGCTTAAAGTCACGCAAAACGATATACGTGCGATTCAACTGGCAAAAGCTGCGTTACATGCAGGAACAAGGCTGTTGATCGATTACATGGGTATAGAAAAAGTCGATCGCATCGGTTTTGCGGGTGCCTTTGGCAGCCACATTGACGTTAAATATGCGATGGTACTCGGTCTGATTCCTGACTGTAATCTCGACTATGTTGGTTCGGTAGGTAATGCTGCAGGAACCGGTGCACGCATTGCATTGTTGAATTTTCCGTCCCGCGTTGAGATTGGAGAAATACTGCCCAGGGTGGAGAAAATCGAAACTGCCCTGGAAGCTAAATTTCAGGAATATTTTATCGAGGCAATGGCTCTACCGCATAAAATTGATCCATATACCGAACTGTCAAAAGTAGTTAATATTCCAGTACCGAAACCTAAAGCAGCAAGCGATGCAGCCGGCAGTGAAACAAGCCGACGGTCATCGCGTAGGAGGCGGAGTCGAGTTTAACTAATAAACCATACTTTAGGAGAAATAATTTTATGAATCACTGGACCATCTACCTTTCGGGCGAAATACATACTGACTGGCGCGAACAGATCGAAGAAGGCGCCAACAAGCAGAATTTGCCGGTAAGTTTTACTTCTCCTGTTACCGATCATGAAGCCAGCGACGCTGCCGGCGATATGCTCGAACCTCGTAGCGAAGGATTCTGGCGTGATCAGAAATCTTCGAAAGTCAATGCCATTCGCACAAAAACACTCATCGAGAATTGTGACATTGCGGTGATTCGATTCGGTGATAAGTATAAACAATGGAATGCCGCATTCGATGCCGGTTATTGTGCCGCACTCGGAACCCCTTATATTACCCTGCATGCTGAGGATATTATTCATCCTCTGAAAGAAGTCGATGCTTCATCGATGGCCTGGGTACAAACGCCTGCCCAGGTTGTCGATATTCTCAAATACGTAACGGGCTAACAGGCTTGTTTGTTATTCTTCATAATTACGGAAAGTAAATTTGAAAGCAAACAGGAATATTCTTTTTATCATGTGTGACCAGCTGCGATATGACTATTTGTCCTGCTATGGTCATCAAAGTCTGAACACAGCGAATATCGACAGGCTCGCCGAACGCGGCGTAACTTTCACCAATGCCTATAGCCAGGCACCGCTTTGTGCACCGTCTCGAGCCAGCTTTTACACCGGCCGTTATATGTCCAGTCATGGCGTGATGGGCAATGATGATGCGACGCGCATCGACGAAAAAATGATGGCGGATTATCTCAGGCCTCTTGGTTATAGAACTGCGGTGATTGGCAAGACTCACAGTTTCAAGAATCGCTCGACAATGGCCGAGCTTGGTATCGACATGACTTCTGAACTGGCCAGGACAGCA
>JAAEOZ010000236.1 GCA_024222685.1 Gammaproteobacteria bacterium
CCTGAGAGATTTAAACCGCTTCCGGCTGAGTAGGTCGTATTAGTGTCATTGTCCGATTCACAGCTAACAGTTCCATCCGGATTGATTACGCGGATCGATTGGCCAGCGGGGCAATTGCCAGATACGCGATCCTGTTTGCTGGAGATCGTCGTAGTGTTTTGGCCTATAAGAGATATGTTACTGGTGACACGATTATCGTTATCGGTGATTCTCAAATCATTATCATCAACCGCTGTTTCAATCGCAGCGAAATTTGCGTTAACCTCGGCTGCTAACGCTGTTGTTCTGGCAGTGAAAGTATTGGGTACTGTCAGGGGTTCAGCGTGTAAGGGGAGCGCGAATACAGTCATGACTACTGCAATAAAACATATGTCCAAGGTTTTCATAATGATGTACTCCTTAAAGTTGGGTAGAGTTTACTGCCATTTTTTTTCATCCCAGTTTGATTGATCCCAAACGACCTGGGCAGAAGTCGAGTTGTCTGGACTACCTGCTCCATCACTCCCCCCACCACAGGCGGCAAGTCCGACTGCGATACCGAGAAGCAGGATAATGTTTGTCGCTGATCGTAAACGTCGCATGCTGTTAGTCCTGATTTGCTGTTCTGTAGTAACCATCTTTTAGACTATCTCAAGTCTCGGAACGAACGCAACTAACCAAAAGTCTAGGGAACTAGAGATATAGGGGTCAAAGCCCTTAAAAAGACATCCCCTCTATGCTACCATCCCATCAATATCAAAATGGAACCAATACCCAATGCCAG
>JAAEOZ010000237.1 GCA_024222685.1 Gammaproteobacteria bacterium
AACCAATGCGAAGTTAAAACGGATTGAATCTGATAATGCCGGTATTGCTGCTGCTATGTTTTCTTACCAGGATCGTTATCTGCAGTTGCCGGGGGATGATAGCGAGGCAGGTACTCGATTTGATTTTTATATCACTGGTATTGGTGCTTTGGCAGACGGCTTTGGCGATGGCGTTATTGGCGATGGCACTGACTGGGCCACAGTTGTACAAGGTGGTTCCTGGGTGGCTCCTGTTGCAGCAGGTACCCAGGAGTCCTCAAAATTCTTTGGCCATTTGCGCGCAGCAGGATTGATTCCGGGTGGTACAGGATTAGTCGCAACCAGGCCCTCTAATGCCTATGGTGGATTGATAGGTATTCAAAATGGCTCTCTGCTCATGGCGGGACATGTGACAGTTTTTGGTCAGATAGAAGGCGGGGTTGCCCGAATTCTGGAATCCCGACTTGATGATGGTGCCCCGCAAACTGGCCGCATGCAGTCAAATCTGGCTGCTGGCGCCATGGATGTTGTTGCCGCACACCCAATTGCCGCAGGTACTTTATATCTGGAAGCAAACAGATACAATATAGCATTCCGTCTCTAGGCCTTACTTACGTTTTGTCAAAAGGCCTGCGTTGCAGGCCTTTTTAACTCGTGCACAAGGTTTTAACTCTCTCAAATCTCTCTTATTCGGTTTCAGGCATCGATATCCTCAAGATGCTGAATTTGGAGATTCCTGCTAAAAGCTATTTCGCAATCGCAGGCATAAATGGTGCGGGGAAGTCTACCTTAATCAAACTTATACTCGATTTGATTCGGCCCGCTAGTGGTAGTGAGATAAAAATTTTTGGCCAGCAGAATCGAATTACTGGTTGTCGCGATCAGCTTGCTTATTTACCAGAAAAGTTTGATGTTAAGAAAACGGTTAGCGGATGGCAATATCTGCAGTTCGTGACATCTATTTACAAGTTAACGTTAGACAAAGCTTCGGCCTGTAATCTGGCCGAGAAGCTCGATTTTCCGGTAGATCGGTTAAATTCAAAAATCGGTAGCTATTCGAAAGGCATGGTACAGAAGCTGGGCCTGATTAGTTGTTTTATGCTCGACAGGAGATTGCTAATTCTGGATGAACCGCTTAGTGGTCTTGATCCGAGTGCACGCTTTCACTTTAAACGATTATTGCTGGAAGAAAGGCAAAATGATCGAACAATACTCTATAGCACCCATCTGCTGGCAGATGCTGAGGAAATCTGCGACAAATTCGCTGTTCTCCACCAGGGTGAGCTGAAGTATATCGGAACGCCTGCGGACTGTAAGCTTCGATACGATGCGGATACACTGGAGAAAGCCTATATGCGATGTATTTCTATTCCGGCCGGTTCCGAATGAAATATTACCTTGTTAATAGCTTTTATCTTATTATAGACTGGCATTTAGATACTATAGTTATGGGCCTAAATAATGAAAAGACAGATAATAACAGCCTTCATTGCAGTTTTGATTCTAGCGCCATCGGTAGTTTTAGCAGATAGTAGGTATCGCTTTTACCATCATGAGTCAGAAGAGCATGAGTCAGAAGAGCATGAGTCAGAAGAGCATGAGTCAGAAGAGCATGAGTCAGAAGAGCATGAGTCGGATAAACATAAGGGATTTTCTCGTAGTATTAGATCCAGATTGAAATTGTTAGGCTTTGCAATAGCTAATATAAATACCGAAATTGAAACCCTTAAGTTACAGGTAGGTGATTTACCACCAGACCTCAATGCCAAACTGATTGCACTCCAGTCAGCTATTGATAACAATGCCAGTGACATCTCTTTGGCGCTTAGCGATATCGTATTGCTGCTAGAGGATATCTCGGTGATAATGAGTACTCAGGGTAATCAAGGCAATCGGTTAAATCTGCTGGAATCGAGTGTCGCAGAAATCAGTATCAGCCTTGGTCTGCTTTCCTCTACTGTCGATGATCTCGAATTACGTGTATTGGCACTGGAACAGGCAGGCCCACCCCCTGCTATCAGTGTTAATTTTTCGGGCGCATTCACCCATTTGGCTGTAGCGGATGCAGAAGTACAGCAGGCCTGGCAAGATTTTAGAAATAATGCCACCGGGTCATTTCAGTCTATCGAAATCAGAAACTCACTTGGTGGTAGCGTGATATGTAGCGATTCAGTAGTCGCAACCCAAATTGCTAACGAATTGAACCTGTTCACCCATGGTCCGGGATTTGCATCATTTGCCTGTGGTTCGCAAATATGGAATGTCGGCACTTGTGGTGGAATAGAGTTGAACGCTGGCTCAGTAACCGGTGTCTGTAGATGTGGTCAAAATGCAGTTGTGAGGCCAACAATAGCTAATGATAACTGGGGTGGTGTGAGCACCGAGTTTGGTGGATCAGGTGGTACCTGTGACGCTCCCAGTCAAACTTTAGAAGTTATTTTGACGCGTTAAAATAGTTGTGGGCCGTTCATAGCGGCCTATGTTTTTTTATTTAACTCCTTTAATTTTCTAGTCAGGGTATTTCTGCCCCAGCCGAGTCTCTTTGCTGCTTCCTGTTTGCGGCCTCTGGTTTCTACCAGAGCGCATTCAATCAGGATTTTTTCCAGATCTTCGGTTGCTGTGGTCAAAATGCTGATATCACCGTTGGCGAGTGCCGATTCAGCCCATTGTCTCAACGCATCTTTCCAGTCATCTAATGAGGTGCTCTGCTCTGCATCGACTGTAGATTGATGATCGACTGTAACTGCCGATTTTTGATAGGCTTTTCTGACAAGTTCGATAGCATCGTCGATATCAAAAGGCTTGGCGAGATATTCAAAGGCACCTTCCTGATAGGACTGAACAGTAATATCGAGGTCTGAATAGGCGGTCATGATAATGACCGGGATATCCGCATCGATATTTTTTACCTGTTTCAGCAACTCGAAGCCGTTAATACCGGGCATACGAAAATCGCTGACAAGTAGTGCGGGTCTTAGCTGTGTTTCTGTGCGTTTAAACTGCATAAGCGCGGTGGATGCGGTTTCGAATGCGGTAACCTTGAATCCGGCGTTTGTTAACGCTCTGTCGAGGATCCAGCGAATCGACTGGTCGTCATCAATTACCCAGATTTCGGGGCATCTTTCATTTAAGTCGTTCATGCCAGCTCCAATGGTAACATTGTGCGAAAAATCGTACCTTCAGAACAGCTTTCCACTTTTATTATACCGCCATGGCGTGAAATAATTTGCTGCGCGATGGGTAATCCAAGACCGCTGCCTTCCGCCTTGTCGGTCACCATTGGCAGAAACAGGGTGTTGTTAATATTCTCTGGAATGCCTTTACCGTTATCAATAATATCGATGAGCATGACTAACGGGTGCATAATTTTATTGATTGTGATATTTCGCTCGATACGCGTTTTGAAAATTATAAGACCATTATCTACTAAGGCCTGAACGGCATTAAGCGCAAGATTGAGAAAGGCCTGGATTAATAAATTTCTGTCGGCATTGAATTCGGGAATACTTGGATCGTAGTCACGACGAAACTCAAAACTGTGCGGTTCGGCGGTTTCAAGAAGCTTGCGAATATGTTCGAGGATCTCGAGTATATTGACAGGGTTCTTTTCTAAATGGCTAGCTGGGCCGAGCATGTTATCGATGAGTACCTGGAGCCGGTCAACCTCGCCAATGATAACCTCGGTATATTCTTTTAATGCAGGATCAGATAATTCCCTGTCGAGCAATTGTGCCGCTCCTCTGATGCCACCTAGCGGGTTTTTAATCTCATGGGCTATGCCACGTGCAAACTGCTGGCTGACCTGCTTTTGCAAGTTGTTGAGTGCGTCCTGAGTGATCTCCAGCTGTCGCTCCAGTGGGCGTATCTCGACCAGAATGACAGCTGTATTTGAATCGTTATCCAGTGCATAAATGCTATAGTCAACCAGCTTTGAGCGGCCATCGGACAGCCTCAGTTGTGCTTCACGTTCGGTTAAGGTCTGTTTTGACTGATCAAAGCATCGAATTTTTTCGATAATATTATTCGGCTCTACGGAACTCAGTAAATCTTCAAACGGTTTACCGATTAATGCAACTGCACTGCAGTCGAATAGAATTTCACCGGGAAAGTTTACGTAGACAACCGTTCCACAGGCGTCGAGGCACATTATCGCACTGTTGAGTGTGTCGAGAATCTTATCGCTGTTAACAGACATAACCAGAAAAAAAGGCCCCTTACTCAGGAGCCTTCAGGGTTTATTCGAACCGATAGTGTTTAGCAGCTATAGTACATGTCAAATTCAACTGGATTAGTCGCCAGCCGGAGGCGTTGTACTTCTTCCTGCTTGAGTGCGATATAACCGTCAATTACATCGTCGGTAAAGACGCCGCCTGCCTTGAGGAAATCGCGATCCTGACTCAACGCATCGAGTGCCTGATCGAGTGAAAAGGCAACCTGTGGAATTTCTGCCTCTTCTTCTGGCGGTAAATCGTAAAGATCCTTGTCCATGGCTTCGCCGGGATGAATTCGATTCTTAATACCGTCCAGGCCTGCCATTAGCATCGCACTGAATGCGAGGTAAGGGTTTGCTGTTGAATCCGGGAAGCGTACTTCAACGCGCCGTCCCTTAGGGTTGCTGACATAGGGGATACGAACCGAAGCCGAGCGATTTCTTGCGGAATAGGCCAGCATAACCGGTGCTTCATATCCAGGTACCAGACGCTTGTAACTGTTTGTCGCCGCATTGGCAAAAGCATTGATTGCGCAGGCATGTTTGATCACGCCGCCGATGTAAAACAAAGCAGTTTCAGACAGACCGCCATAACCGTCACCGGCAAACAGATTTGTACCATCTTTGGCCAGAGACATGTGAACATGCATACCACTGCCATTGTCACCGACGATTGGTTTGGGCATAAAAGTAGCCGTTTTACCGTAACTATGAGCAACGTTGTGTACGCAATATTTGAGGATCTGTACCTCGTCGGCTTTGCTTACCAGGGTATTAAATGAAACACCGATTTCGCACTGACCGGCTGTGGCAACTTCATGGTGATGTACCTCAACCTTTAATCCCATTTCTTCCATCGCAAGGCACATTGCCGAGCGCATATCGTGCAGTGAATCGATTGGAGGTACCGGGAAATAGCCGCCTTTTACTCCCGGGCGATGTCCGATGTTACCATCCTCGTAAGCTTTGCCGGAGTTCCACTCTGCTTCTTCCGAGTCTATTTGATACGAACAATGGCCCATTTCGGTGGTCCATTTAACGTCATCAAATACAAAAAATTCGTTTTCAGGACCAAAGTAAGCGGTATCCGCAATACCTGATGCCTTTAAATAAGCCTCGGCTCTATTTGCAATAGAGCGTGGATCGCGCTCGTAGCCCTCGCCAGTCGCGGGCTCGACGATGTTGCAGGTAATGTTGATAGTCGGCTCGTCTGTGAAAGGGTCGAGCACTGCGGTCGAAGCATCGGGCATCAGAATCATGTCTGACTCGTTAATACCTTTCCAGCCTGACACAGACGATCCATCGAACATTTGCCCCTCGGTAAAACTGTCTTCGTTAAGACAGCTAGATGGTATGGAGACATGCTGCTCCTTACCTTTGGTATCAGTAAAGCGGAAGTCGACAAACTTTACGCCGTACTCGGTAATTGTATTCAGTACATCAGAAGCTGACATGTTGCGGGATCTCCGTTACGAATAGGTAGTTTAAAAATATTGAAACAGGGGCATTGTACAGATAATTATGCTATTACCAATTTTTTGATCATTTGTGGCGCATATGTCGAATAAACACCAGATAGCGCACCAAATTGGTTCAAGTATCTTGTTTGTAATAAATATTAACCTGTGAAATCTCGGTTAAACAGGTAGCTTTCTGAACTAGTAACTCAGTCTCCTGGTTATAGTTCTGGTCATGGAATTCTGCCGGTAGAACAATATCGAGCTCTACTCCATCTTCAAGATAGTGAAGATTAATCTGTAAAATATGGTTGCCAAGAGTTACTTCCTGCCAGCTTGATTGAAGCATCGTCATTAGCTCACTTCTTGAGGGTAGATGATTCAGTTCTTCATGTTTCGTTTCGGTCATTGGGTCGATATGGATGCTGACATCGACAATGCCAGAGGCTTTGGACTTAATCTTTTCTCCTAAAGAATAGGCGATGTGGTGCGCTTCAGAAACTGTTAAACGTGGATTTACCCTTAACTCGGCATCGACGTAGCCGAGACCACCCATGGAACGGGTACGCAAACTATGTATGGCCCTGATGTCGCCGCTGTTTTCTAAGATTTCTGTGATTAATTCAACCTGTTGAGGATTAAGGCTCGAGTCAATTAGCTCGTTGAGAGATCGTCTGCACAGATTGACTCCCATTGAAATAATCATCAGGCCAACAATTATTGCGGCTGCAGCATCCATATGAGGAATGCCTGCCAACTGGGATGAAATACCGATAACAACGACAATTGAGGACAGTGCATCCGAGCGATGGTGAAGAGCGTTAGATTCAAGTAAGGTGGAATGATTGCTACGTGCGGCTCTTATCGTATAGCGATAGAGAAATTCCTTGCATAGTATCGCTAACACGGCGAAAAAAACGGTGATGATTTTCGGGTCGGGTTTTTCAGTTTCAAAAATACTCGAAGAGCCGCGAACCGCGAGACTGATACCCACGCTGATTAGAATCAGGCCAAGCAATAAAGATGCGAGCGTCTCGATACGTCCATGACCATATGGGTGCTCATCGTCCGCAGCACGGGATGACAGTTTGCTAGCCAGTAATACAATAAAATCGCTACTCAGATCAGACAGGGTATGAAGGCCGTCGGCAAGTAATGCCTGGGACTGGCCGAAAATCCCGAATATGATTTGCAGAGCTGACAGCCCGGCATTAACCAGCGCACCTACCAGGGTAACTTTTAGAGTGACCTGGTGTCGTTCCTCAAGCTCCATCCAGGCACTTCTCGACCAGCATGATGAACTCGTGTCCCTGCTGCTGGCTTGAAATAACCCGATGACCATTTATACGACACCAGGTGGGTATATCGTTCATAACGCCCGGGTCGGTACAGGTGATTTCGACTCTTGCACCAGCTGTCAGGCGATTTATACAGTCCTGCAGACGAATCACCGGCATCGGGCAAAGTAATCGTCGAGCATCGACTACAACGGTTTCAGGACTCATGCAATGTACCAGTCCTGCGGAATTTTATCGGCCGCCATTGGTTTTACGTGAATAGATTTTGAATCAGAGTTACAATTACTATATAAAAACTCTACACTGTCCTGGTCTCGTCCCTTACTGAAACGTGCCGTTATAGAACAGGCAAGGCTTAATTGTTTCTCACTCAGTCTGGCACCCTCAATTAGTGCCAGTGGTCCGGCATGACTGACAGTTTTTATGTACTGAAACTGGTTCCTGTAGCCGCTGAGAAATCGATTTTCACCTTCTTCGCGGGCTATGATCAACTTAAATTCCGAATCGGGACGAATATGTCGGCCGACTTTTAGTAGCATAATGTCATCTATTTCATATTGTTTATGACCGCGGTTTTGCCATAAATCCTGAAGCTTTATCGAATAGCTGGCGTCGGTTAAAAAACAGCAGCCACCGGCCGGCTGGGCATAATCTTCAAAGCCAAAGTGTCTCGCGAGCGCCATTTGTGGCTTACGTGATCGACCACTGAAACCCTCTAGCCTGTCGCGATCGACCCAACCTTCACGTTCAGCTCGAGTTGCGGGGAGATTTTTTGCACATAATGGCCGCAACAACAAATCATCCGCACCGGACTCTGCAGAAACCACAGGCATCGTCTGCTTTCGCTGCGACATTGGTCTTTGACCAATGACTTCACCGGTAATAATAAAATCGAATGCATTCGCCTGAATCCATTCCAGTGCCTTGTGCACCATGAAGATTTTGCAGTCGAGGCAGGGGTTAAGATTAGCGCCGTAGCCATGTTTCGGGTTAATCACAACATCCTTATATTCTTCGACAATATCGATGATATGCAACTTGATGCCGAGTTGTTCGGCTACCCAGAGTGCATTGTTACGTTTAACCTTGTTCTTGTCCTTTTTTCGTATTGCGTGGGTATGGCCTTCGACACAAAATCCGGTAAAAAAGTTGATACCCTCGACGTGAATTCCCTGCTGCTGGATGAGACGAGCAGCGAGTAATGAGTCTAAACCGCCCGAAATTAAGGCGACAGCTTTTCGTGCCATGATGTTTAAAAACTGATCTGAATAAAGCAGTAATTATAACAGATCAGTTTTCGATACTATGAGAAATTCCAGCCTTTACCAGCAAACGGAGGTATCTGAACCAGTAGCATCCTGAGCACCAGTGTTGGCTAAAGTCAATGTGGTGCATTCAGCATCCTTTGTCTGAGGTTGACCTGCAACAGGAGTAGCAGTTAGGTCAAATGTGGTTCCATTGGCGTTGAACGCCGAAGTAATACTGTAATAGCCTTTATCAGAGGTTACAGGAAAAGCTACATTGCAGTTTCCACTATTATAAACGCTGTAAATGCTTCGACACTTTTCCAGCGATGTTGCAGTTTCGGATAAGGCCGAGCGAGCATCGGTACGATTAGCCTTACGGATATAACTACTGTAGTTGTACATTGCAACCGACGCAACAATGGCGACGATTGCGACAGTAATCATTAGTTCGATAAGTGTAAATCCGGAATTACTTCGGTGCTTCATATTGGATGCCCTGTTTACGATGGTGTCGGTGTTTCATAGTAAATAATATTGACATAGAAAACACCGTTTAGTATCACGCCTTCAAAATATATTTCATCGCCGGGCCTGAAATCGGAAAACTTTTGCCGCTTATCGTCTTTAGAGTTAATTATTGCCCCTGGCGCAAACCGGTATTTCTGACGGTATGTCGTGAACTGGTCATAACCCACCGAGGTTATAACTCCCGCTTTTCTAAAATTGTCGGCAGCTTCTGTACCGGCCCAGGGCAATACAAAAGCAATTAATGCTACCAGAACCCTGAAGTTGTATTTGAATGTTTTCATTGTAAAAGCTCCTGCCAGGAAAATCGACCCGATGGAATATTCTTCAGGCCTTTAACTTTTGTCGCCGTCTCTGCGGTAAATGCGAGGTCTTCGATAAAAACCGGCTCGGGCAGAAATTCTTCCTGCCTGACCGCAACTAGTGTACTCGTATCTAGGCCATTGCTAACGGTATCGCTTTCGTCGATTTCACCGCTCTGATTAGCATCGAATACCGGTACCAGCGGTGAACCACCAGTTGTCATGTCGACCGCAAACTTGAAGCCGTAGCCTCCTACTGAGCAGGGATCGGTTGTTGGCACAAATGAGTTAAAGAATACAGCGTCTGCCCTTGCTACGGGTGAGGTAACTGCTCGCTCTCCGGATTCAGGGAGTTTGAAATACCAGCCGTAGTCAGTAGAGTAGTCGATTGCGTTGCGAGATAATACCTTGGCGGAATTTCCGTTGCTGTCGGTAAAACCGGATTCGAAAGTCTGTTCGATTAAATCACTAGCAAAGTCCACATTCTCGTCACCTTTATCCCAGACACCATAAAACGATTCGACATCGGTAGCAGATTTGTCAGCATC
>JAAEOZ010000238.1 GCA_024222685.1 Gammaproteobacteria bacterium
CTTCGAGGCTGATCTGGTACTGCTAGGTTCTGATCCTCGCGTAGACATCACTGCATACGCAGATGTGGTCACAACGATTCGAGGTGGTCGGATCGTCTTCCAGCGTTAATCTTCAATTTCCTCAGCCGTTCATAAACGGGGAGTCAACTAAAACAATCCTGAACTTCCGCTTCGGGGACCTTTGAGACCAACAGGATTGAATCGCGAACGACAGCTTTACCGTTTAACCGATTTTCGCAATAGCTGCCGTTCGAAGTACAGAGCACTTAGGCAGGAAGCGGCACATAGCGGACCCTGAGAAATTTGCGGTGAGGGGCAAAAAACGACCCGTTGCTGCCATTAGACCAGCTATCACCTGAGCGTCTGGATTTCAGAAAAGCTGTCATTTCAAACAGTCAAGCCACTTCAATATATGTTGATCGTACTGTGTTAAGACTGAAAACGGCGAAGGAGATAAATAAAATTGCATAATATTGAAGCAAAAAATGGCTCCAGTGCCCCGAAAATTCTGGAGCCCCGCCCCCTATCGAATGGAGTCGCTTAATATTTCGTACTATTCCCAGAAATGCCATTAAGA
>JAAEOZ010000239.1 GCA_024222685.1 Gammaproteobacteria bacterium
ACGAAGCTGGACGAGGAACAGTTGCGGGTGATCCCGGATGAGACCCGAGAGGCCATCAGTAAAGCCGCGATTGAGGGGGATATCGAACAGCTACAGCAATTGATTACGGCCTTGCCGGACAATCTGGCTGAGATCAAGACCGCCTTGATGACATCGGCCGAGAGCTTCGAATTTGATACATTGGTGAAACAGCTCGCGGGTGCGACGGACCAATAGTTGTTGTTAATGCATAGGTTTTGGGTATTCTTCAGGAAATATACGAAGTAGGCGATCCTCATTGACAACCGAAACTATTTCTAAGGTAATTCAAAGACGAGCCGATATATGAATTGGTAAGTTGAAAATCAACGATTGTGTACTACAATGATTAAAAAGACTATCTAAAATCCATGAATCTTGAGATAAACGCGCTAAATGGTAAGTCTGTAGCTGCACAAACGGAGATAAATGCGGCTTCTAATGAAATACTCATCGTCGATGATAATATCAATAACCTGAAGCTACTCCGTTCTATACTGAGCGAACGGGGTTACA
>JAAEOZ010000240.1 GCA_024222685.1 Gammaproteobacteria bacterium
ACGAAGCTCGCTACCGCAATCCAGGCTTTGTCACGTTGAACCAGTTGCAGATCACGTTCTTTTAAAGGCAGGCCGCCTAGCCAGGTGACAACCGCTCCGAGGCGATCTGTAGGACCAAGTAGTAGTAGCACATCACCTACGTTAACCGTCAATTTTCGTACACGATCACGAAATGCCCTGCCACGCCTCGAAACACCGAGCAAGGTAACACCGTGTCGGTATAGCAATTGCAAACTCAGTGCAGTCCGCCCAGCAATCCGCGCATTTTCAGGTACCACGACTTCGACCAGCGACAGGTCTTCGCCAACAACACCTTCGTGTTTCTCTGAGCCTACATACTCAAGACCCAGCAAGCCAACAAAGGCATCTATTGCTTCGGCATTTGCCTGAATAACCAGTAAATCATTGGCGGCGATGGTTTCTCGACGAGCCTGGCCGGGTAAACGCCGACCATTTCGAACCAGACCAACGATAGCGACATCGGCATCTTCGGCGACATTATCCAGTTCACGCACCTTTTGTCCGATGGCACCGGCTCCTTCGCCGACCCGTACCTCGGCGGTATAGTCCTGGATATCAAACAGCCTGGCGGTCGCACCCTGCTCCTTGCTATGTATCGGAATCCAGCGCCAGCCGACTAATGCAATAAAAACCACCCCGACTACGGCGGTCACCAGACCAACCGGAGTAAAATCAAACATGCCGAACGATTCACCAACAGCTTTCTCACGGAAGCTGGCGATGATGATGTTCGGTGGCGTACCGATCAACGTAATCATACCTCCAAGAATCGAAGCAAAGGCTAGCGGCATTAAACTGAGAGACGGGCTGCGCTTTGCCTTATTGGCAGCCTGTATATCGATCGGCATCAGCAAAGCCAGCGCTGCAACATTATTCATTAACGCTGACAGGGTCGCGGCGACACCCGACATCACACTGATATGTACAAACAGCGAGCGACCGGCATCGATGACATGCCTGGCGATTAACTCTATCGCACCAGAATTGGAAAGACCCCGGCTCACAATAAGCACCAGCGCGATGATCACGGTAGCATGATGACCGAAACCATCGAAAGCCGAGTCCTGTGGCACCACACCTATAATAACGGCAACAATTAATGCACCGAATGCGACGAGATCATAGCGAATCCTGCCCCAGATCAGCAATCCGAATACCGCTCCCAATAAACAAAATAGTATGATCTGATGACTAGTCATGAGAGACACTTTGCAGGTAACATAAAAAAGGATCAAGCCCGATTACTAATATCTCGACTAAATAATACTTCCGAGCAAATCTTCGACCATCATCACCTCAGACTGAGATTCCTGCAAAAACATCATACTCTTTCCCGGATTAAATCCCTTTGCTTTCAACTTGTTAAATGCCGGCAGTCGAGAGAGAACCGGTAAATCACTCATTCCAGTGAGCCCGAGCATACTGTAATAGCGCGCGATCAGAACCAGATCACAGAGCTCAGCCTCATCTTGCCGATTACGAAACCAGTCATGAGATTCCTCGGCTACGACTATGAGTTCGTCACCCAGGTTCCATTTATACATCAACATGCCGTTGATCTGCGCACGCAAACTCATAATAGTTTGTGTCAGGGCTTCCTCGGTATACTCCAGTTGCTCATGATCCTGCACATATTGCGCTATCGCTACTTCTCCAAGGTCGCTGAGCAATCCGGCCATTTGTGCCGACTCAGGATCAAAACCTTTGATTTTTTTGGCTAAAATGCGACTGAAAGCGGCAACACGCCGACTACCGCGCCACAGCTTCTGCATTCTGATTTTCATATTACTGGATGTTTCCCTGAACATTTCATTGGCTGCATACACCAGCACCTGCTTGCGCAAGGTTTCCAGCCCCATACGTACAATAGCCTGTTGCAGTGAATCGACAGAGGAACTCCCGCGATATAAAACACTATTCGCAGTTCGCAGTAATTTTGCGGAAAGCGATGGGTCGGTTTGAATCAGGTTACTGAGAATAGCGACATCGGCATTGTCGTCAGAAAACAGTTGCTGAATTTTTAAGGCGATATCGGGCATTGCTGGAATACGGATACTGCCATTGAGAATTTCCTGGCAGAGTGCAATGGTGAGTTCATTGGCCTCATCACTCTGTTCAATTGCGGTGACTTCTATGCCCTCGATATCTGGCTCCAGTAGCTGACTGAAACGATTGAGTTCACTCTGATCCAGGCGTAAATATGCGGCATCGCCCTGCACAACAATACTATGTCGACTAGGCCTGAGCGGAGCAAGCGGATGCAATAACCCACCCTGGTCTGCAACCACCGGGCGACTGCCACCGTCGACGCTGTAACATATGGCAACCCCATCTAGCAGGTATAAACTGAAATTGCCGATATCACCGAAAGAGATTATTTTTTCACCATCCCTGGCATGGGATACTTCCAGAGTAGCAGCGAGTGACGCCAGTTCATGGTCGTTGAACAG
>JAAEOZ010000241.1 GCA_024222685.1 Gammaproteobacteria bacterium
ATCTTCGCAAGGCCGTGGGCATACCCGCCCGAGTACGCCCGGTAACGGTAGCATCTCCTTAATGAGAGCCGTTGACCCTACATAATCTTTCTGCAGGATGAGTTCGATATAGCCGGCGATGTCGATTCCGGCGGGGCAAGCCGCCGTACAGGGCGGTTGGCAATAGGCATTGTGATCGGCAAGGTAGGTGTTGAGCCTGTTTTTGCGCAGTGCCTTCAATTCCACATTTTCGGTCTGCACCGTCATACCTTCTTTGGCCACGGTCATGCAGGCCTTCACATGGTTTGCCTGGCCGTCAAGGGCGACATTGCACAGTTCGCAATCGCCAGTGGGTTTCATTCGAGGATCTGCGCACATAGCAGGAATATCGATCCCCGCACGGCGGGCCGCCGACAGGATGCTCTCGCCCGCTGTTGCTTCAACCAACTTACCGTCAATTTCCAGCCGACAGGGCTCAAGGCTCATCTCGAGTTCCCCTACATCATGCTGGTCGGTTCCAGAGTCATGCGGGTGATTTTCACTCACTCGGTCTTCTTGCATTGCCTACCTCATTCTTGATATTTTTTGATCTTACCCTTGCGATACTCAAAGGAGTGGAGGGATCGCCATCGAACCGGATTTTCTGATTACCGATAACAACTCACAAGTATACAATCCCGACTAAACAGGTACAAAGTATAAATAGTTTAATGCGGCCTAATGTTTCATAAACCGACAAAAAATGCATTGTATTCGACACTGCGAACCAGCGCCTTCTTGACACAGTCCGGCAGGCAAAACATCATTACGCTATGTCTGAGCTAAACCAGTTACTGCGTGATATTGAAAAAGCTGAATCATCAAGCCTTGCGCGGAAGGACTGGCACCCCGGGCATAGCGGGGTAATCGATATTCGCATCGCGACGGATGGTACCTGGTATCACGAGGGGCGGCCCTTTCGGCGCGAATCTCTAATCAGGCTGTTCGCCAGTGTATTGCGGAGACAGGATGATGAATATTTTCTGCTCACGCCCGCAGAAAAACTAAGCATTCGCGTGGACGACGCACCTTTTGTCGCAACTATGCTGGAGATAATCAACGAAGATGGTCAGCAGGCGTTGGTATTCACTACAAATCTCGGTGACAAAATTGTAGTCGATAGCGAACATCCCCTCCGCATCGAGGTCAACCAGAAAAACAGGGAACCCCGCCCCTATATCCATTTTCGTGATGGGCTGGAAGCACTAATCAGTCGCGGTGCTTTTTTTGACCTGGTCAACCTGGCCGAGGAGCAGGAACGCGACGGTAAGCTTTACCTAACCATTAACAGCCTGGGACATGAATTTGACCTCGGTTGTACTGACCTGCTGGAAACCACATGAAAGGCACTCACGAATACCAGGACGACCCTCGAAATGCATCGATCCTGATGGGCGAAATACTGGTATGAATCTGTCCGGAATTCTAGCGGGTTCACAGTTTACCCAGAGAAACCCGTCAAACTCAGTGCAGATAATTACATTATTTCGGAACAGGCCCAACCCTATTATGACTTACTCTTCGAACATCGACTTCATTTATAACTGCGATTCTTTAAGAGATAATGAGATGCCCATCACGGTTACCGTGGCAAAATACCAATTAAGTAACACCTTTATCCCTTTCACGGATTTTGGCTTAAAGGTACACTTTATAACCCTCTCACGCATTTAAGTCGGCTTCCTGGACAATGCAAAACCCTAAAATCCTAAAACCCGCTCCCGGCAGTCGTATTGTTACTGATGCAAACGAAGTTATATTATTTGGACAACCTCCGGAAGTTCTCAAAGGCCTGTTACGTGAGGGTGTAAAAAGCTTCGATACACTGGTGTTAACCGATATTCGTGAGAAAGACGGTTCTCTGTTAAATAATCTCGAATTTCCATTTTACTTCTTTTTATTCTTTGCCAAAGGGTTTCAGGAAAAACGTAAAATTAATCTGGTGGGGAATAGAGAAACTATCAGTCACGCGCTGAGGCTATTGCGTTTTACACTATTCGGTCCAACTCGCGAGGAGCTGGAGAAATGGCAGACTGAGTCGTCACTAAGCGATGAGTGGCTTGCAATATCGGAGTTTCTTGCGCTAAAGGATGAAAATAAGGAAGTCATTCCAGTTGAGAATTTCTTCAATATTATTCCATTTGAAAAAAATATCGCGGTAGCCGGTTCATTTAAAATTACACGAACTGGCATCGATCTGTTCCAGGTTTCAAACCAGAGCGGTAGCGTAGAGGTCGATCTTAACAACGATCAGTTAATACGTCCGCCATATACGGTTGCCACCGATCACAATAGCAGTGGACTGGCTAAATTCGGGCTTGAAGTTCTCGGTAGCGCTTCTGGATTTTCTACCGACGAACCCTGTACTGGTCTGGCCATGTGCCATAATGGTGATTACATCTTAATCGATTCCATTCCGTTTCTGGGGAATCATCTGCATGCTCGCGGCATTGCCCAGAATCAGATTCGTGCAGTATTTCTGACCCATCTGCACGACGATCATTGTTCAATGTTTCCATTGATGAATATGCCGCATCGAATCGAGGTAATAACCACCCGGGAAATTTTCTGTATGGCTATGGAGAAACTCAGTTGTGGCCTCGGTTGGGAAAAATCGATCATCGAAGAACATTTCACTTTTTTTGAAATTAAGCCCGGAGAGCGGATCAACTACTACGGTTTAAATATCGAGTTTCATGCCACAGTACATAGCATACCGACTATCGGTGCGACTTTTTCAGCCATTCATCGTGGTCAGTTTCGTGACGTTTGCATCGTCGGTGACAATCAGAATATGAAAGCCGTACACGAAATGAACCGTGCTGGTATTGTTCGGGATTGCACGGTCGAGAACCTGGATCGCCTCTATAAACAGAAGTTTCATATCCTGATTGCCGATGGTGGAGCCGGTGAGATACATGGCGATCCCTTCGATGCGCTCGAATCGAAATCCGAACGCGTGGTTTTTGTACATGTCGACAAATTGCCCGACGCATTAAATACAAGGTTTACGCTGGCCAGCTCCGGTAAGCGTTATACCCTGTTTGAAGGTGACGATACGATTTACATCTCGCAGATCAATCAGTATCTGAATCAGTGGTTAGGACAGGCATTACCGACTCGATGGCTACGAAGCCTGCTTACCGAGTATGAGATTTATCGCTATAACACAGAAGACGTTATTATCATGCAGGATGCCGAGAAACCGGCACACATATTCTTAATTCTCACAGGTTACTGCGAAGTGGTGCGTAATAATGGAGGAGGACTTGAAAGCATCGCCATGTTACAGGCCGGTGACGTCATCGGTGATATGAGTACTGCAGGTGCTCTGCGCGCAAACGCTGTCAGTGTAGTTGCGCGAACCCCAGTTACCGTCTGTGTTTTCGATAAGGCTAATTTTTACAACTTTATCGAGTTCAGTAATCTTCGCGAAACCCTGGAATTACGTTGGCGAATGCGTCCTTATATCAAATCTCTACCGCAGTATTCGCAACTTTCTTCAAGTGTAGTCGATAAAATTTCACGAATCGCACAATGGCGGTTTCTGGCTGTCGGTGAAAAAATTAATATGCTTGACTCGCAGCTATATGTGCTAGCTGAAGGTGAAGGTCTGCACGATGGTAGCGTCTGTCAAGCTGGAGATGAATTCGGCTGGAGCGCATTCCGCAACAATAAAACCGGGCAATTTTCTGCCACAGCCAACTGTGGCTTTATCACCTTCGAAGCCGAGAGTTATCGACAACTACTGCAATCAACCCCTCAGTTGAATTATCAGATTCGTAAACAGATATTTTTAGAATCACCACAATGGGCCAATTGGGTTTTACCTGCTGTTGACGTATACTGAGCAACAATAACTAAATTTCAAATTTAAAGTTGCTACTCGAAGGCGTATAGTATCGGCAGGCTGTTCGAATGTTTTACTAATCGCACAGGAAATTAAAATAAAGACAATCGAATTGTCGCCTGATTATTTATATACATATGTACCAATCACCCCGGCTAATAGCCAACTAGGAGGATATAAAAAAATGAAATCAAAAATCTTGATAGCCAGCGCTGCCGTATTAATGGCAGGTAGCGTGCAGGCGAAAACACTGGTATTTTGTTCCGAAGGTTCACCCGAAGGTTTTACCCCGGCACTTTATACCGCTGGTACGACATTTGATGCTTCGTCCCGGCAGATATTTAACAAGCTGGTCGAATTTGAAATCGGCACCACAAAAATCATCCCCGGCCTCGCCGAAAGCTGGACTGTTTCCGATGATGGTCTGCAATACACCTTCAACCTCCGCAAAGGTGTGAAGTGGCATAGCACGAAAGACTTTAACCCAAGTCGTGATTTTAATGCCGACGATGTTTTGTTTTCGTTTAATCGCCAATTTTCCAAAGACCACCCTTATCATATGGTGTCTGGCGGTGCTTACGAGTATTTTAACGGTATGTCGATGCCAGACTTGCTCAAGCAAATCGTCAAGGTCGACAACCACACGGTTAAATTTGTGCTAAACCGCCCCGAAGCACCAATGATCGCCAATCTGGCGATGGATTTCGCTTCAATTCACTCCGCCGAATACGCCGACAACATGGCCTCTGCCGGTACCAAAGACAAATTTGACCAGAGTCCGGTTGGCACTGGCCCCTTCAAGATGGTTGCTTATCAAAAGGACGCCTTCATACGTTATAAGGCGCATGATGGCTTTTTCCGTGGTAAGGCAGCAATCGATGACCTGGTATTCGCTATCACCCCCGATGCTTCGGTTCGCTATCAGAAACTGAAGGCTGGCGAATGTCATGTCATGCCTTATCCAAACCCGGCAGATATCGAAGCCATGGGCAAGGATGCGGACATCAACCTGATGAGCCAGGAAGGCCTTAATGTTGGCTATCTGGCATACAATGCCAATGTTGCACCATTTGATAACGCCAAGGTTCGCAAAGCGCTGAACAAGGCTATCAATAAGGAAGCAATTATTGATGCGGTTTTCCAGGGTGCTGGTAAAGTTGCCAAAAACCCGATTCCACCGACAATCTGGTCTTATAACAATGCCACGGTAGATGACGGTTACGATCCTGCTGCCGCCAAAGCCGCTCTGGAAGCAGAGGGCGTAAAGGGTTTAAAGATGAAAGTATGGGCCATGCCAGTACAACGTCCCTATAACCCAAATGCTCGCCGTATGGCCGAGTTGATCCAGGAAGATTTCGGCAAGGTCGGCGTCGAAGTTGAAATTGTTTCCTACGAATGGGGTGAATACCTCAAACGCTCGAAGGACATGAATCGCGACGGCGCAGTATTGTTAGGCTGGACTGGTGATAATGGTGACCCTGACAATTTCCTTGCGGTATTGCTCGGCTGTGACGGCGTTGGCGGTTCGAACCGCGCACAATGGTGCCACAAGCCATTCGAAGACTTGATCCAGAAGGCAAAAATGGTTTCTGATCCGGCTGAACGTACCGCCTTGTATGAACAGGCTCAGATCGAGTTCAAAAAACAGGCACCCTGGGCGACGATCGCGCATTCCGTGGTATTCAAACCAATTCGCAAAGAAGTCACTGGATTCAAAATCGATCCGTTTGGTGGTCATTCTTTCTACGGTGTTGATTTGAAATAACAGGCAGATGTAGCGGCCCAATGATCGTTGGGCCGCTTTCCCCTGATGTTTAAATTCCTGCTTAATAAGCTGGCGATGCTGGTGCCAACGTTTTTTGGCGTAACCATCGCAGCGTTTGCTTTTATCCGCCTGCTACCCGGTGATCCCATTTTACTCTTAGCCGGAGAGCGCGGCGTAACCCCCGAACGTCGCGCCGAACTAGAAAAAATTATGGGTTTTGACCGCCCGCTGTGGGAACAGTATTTTGGTTTTCTCGGCGATTTACTACAGGGCGATCTCGGCGTCTCGATAGTGACCAAGGCGCCGGTACTAGAGGAGTTTCTAGCACGATTTCCTGCCACCATTGAACTCTCGTTGATCGCCATTATATTTGCTATCGCGATTGGGCTACCCGCAGGGATTATCGCCGCGGTACGCCGTGGTTCCGTGTTCGATCACACCGTCATGGGTGTCTCGCTTACCGGCTATTCGATGCCGATATTCTGGTGGGGACTACTACTCATTATATTTTTTTCAGGGATCCTGGGCTGGACGCCGGTATCCGGGCGTATGTCATTTCTATTCTTTTTCGAGCCGGTCACTGGTTTCATGCTAATCGACTCGCTGCTCGCCGACCAGCCCGGTGCTTTCAAGTCTGCGGTGATGCATCTGATATTGCCGTCGATCGTACTCGGCACCATTCCGCTTGCGGTTATCGCGCGGCAAACACGGTCGTCGATGCTCGAAGTGCTCAACGAAGACTATGTGCGCACTGCGCGCGCAAAAGGGTTGTCACCGATGCGAGTGGTCGGCGTTCATGCACTGCGTAATGCGCTAATTACGGTCATTACTGTGATCGGCCTGCAGGTTGGTGTACTGCTCGCTGGTGCGATACTAACCGAAACCATATTCGCCTGGCCCGGTATCGGCAAGTGGATGATTGATTCAATTTTCCGTCGCGATTACCCGGCAGTACAGGGTGGATTATTGATGATCGCCTCAATCGTGATGATCGTTAATTTAATCGTTGATCTTACCTACGGGCTGGTCAATCCCAGCATTCGGCACGAGCGTTAAGACATGGCTACAGTACAATCATCGGCACAATCTACACTGCCCGCGGTAGGTACTTTCAAGCACAGCCTCTACGAATTCTGGAGTTATTTCCGTGAAAACCCGGGCGCAGTAGCTGGGCTGTATTTTATCGTGCTGGTACTGCTGTTGGCACTGGGTGCTGACATCATTGCACCTTACGACCCAACCGAGCAAAATCGCGACGCCTTATTGCAACCTCCCGCCTGGCAGGAGGGCGGTAGCTGGGATTACATTCTTGGCTCCGATGCTGTCGGGCGCGACCTGTTTTCGCGTATCGTTCATGGCGCACGTTTCTCGTTATTTATCGGCGCCATGGTGGTCACATTATCGATGAGTGCGGGCATCATGCTGGGACTGCTCGCGGGTTATTTTCGCGGTCGTGTCGAAACTGTGATTATGCGCATCATGGACGTTATCCTCGCTTTCCCGAGTTTACTGTTGGCGTTGGGGCTGGTGGCGATACTCGGTCCGGCGCTAATCAACGCGATGATCGCGATCGCAATCGTGTTACTGCCACATTTCGTGCGCCTGACGCGCTCTAGCGTAATGAGCGAAAAAAACAAGGAATACGTCATCGCCAGTCGACTTGCCGGTGCCAGTCACCTGCGCCTGATGATCAATACCATTTTGCCGAATTGTATGGCACCACTGATCGTACAGGCGACGTTATCTTTTTCTACTGCGATCCTCGATGCCGCAGCGCTTGGCTTCCTGGGTATGGGAGCACAACCACCGACTCCCGAATGGGGTGCGATGCTAGCCGAGGCGCGTGAATTCATCCTACGCGCCTGGTGGGTAGTCACTTTCCCCGGGCTCGCCATTCTCCTCACGGTATTGTCGATCAATTTGATGGGTGATGGTTTACGCGATGCGCTCGATCCTAAAATGAAGCGTTCGTAATGTCATTATTATCGATTAAAAATTTAACCGTCCGATTTAAAACCGGTAGTGGCATGTTCACCGCAGTAGAGAATGTCTCGCTCGATGTCGAGCATGGAGAAGTGGTGGCTGTTGTCGGTGAGTCAGGTTGCGGTAAGTCAGTATCGATGCTGGCTGTCATGGGTCTGTTGCCCTGGACAGCAGAAATTACCGCCGATGCGCTTTCTTTTGACGGTGTCGAGCTGGATTCGCTAGCGCCCAAACAGCGCCGTGATTTAAACGGTGGTGCGATGTCGATGATATTTCAGGAACCAATGAGCAGTCTCAATCCCTGTTTTACTGTCGGTGCGCAAATCGATGAAATGATTCGAACTCACCTCGGCGGCACAGGTAAAGAACGCAAAGAGCGTGCACTCGAATTGCTCGCACTGGTCGGTATCCCCGACCCCAAAAAACGCTTTGACGATTATCCGCATCAAATGTCCGGCGGTATGAGCCAACGCGTGATGATCGCAATGGCAATCGCCTGTTCGCCACGTCTGTTGATCGCCGATGAACCGACTACGGCGCTCGATGTCACGATCCAGGCACAAATTCTCGACCTCTTGCTGGAGCTGCAATCGACCCACGACATGGGGCTGGTTTTGATCACTCACGATATGGGTGTAGTCGCCGAAACAGCGCATCGCGTGGCGGTGCAATACGCTGGTCGACAGGTCGAGATGCAACCCGTTATCGACCTGTTCGATACGCCGCGCCATCCCTATACCTCGGCGCTACTGTCCGCATTACCCGAAAGAGCGGGTAACGAAGCGCGCCTGCCAACCATACCGGGTGTAGTACCGGGTCAGTTCGACAGACCGCAGGGTTGTCTTTTCAACCCGCGTTGCGAGTTCGCCGATGATTTGTGCCGGAGCACCAGTCCTGTAGTACGTGAAGATGACCCGACCCTGACGCTATGCCACCACCCAATGGCTTATCAGATAGATGCGGGAGCCAGCTCATGAGTGGAGAAGCAATGAATGGAGAAATTATACTGCGGGCGCGTAATCTAACGCGCTACTACTCGACCAAACACAGCATGTTCGAAGCCAGCGCCACGGTAAAAGCGCTCAACGGCGCGTCCTTCGATCTGCGCGCCGGTGAAACCCTGGCCATCGTCGGTGAAAGCGGCTGCGGTAAATCAACCCTGGCGCGCGTCATCACCATGATCGAACCGCCTACCAGTGGTACACTCGAAATTGAAGGTAAGGAAATTATCCTGGTCGACGGCAAAGCTCCAGCTCTGCTACGAAAACATGTACAGATCGTATTCCAGAACCCCTACGGCTCGCTCAATCCACGTAAGACTGTGGCCACCATGCTTGAGGAACCACTGTTACTGAATACAGACCTTAATACGTCGCAAAGACGTGCTGCGGCCGATGAAATGATCACTAAAGTAGGTTTGCGTCCCGAACATGCCGACCGCTATCCGCATATGTTCTCCGGTGGACAGAGACAACGTATCGCGGTGGCACGCGCGTTAATGCTGCGCCCGAAGATATTGATACTCGATGAACCGGTCTCTGCGCTCGATCTTTCGATCCAGGCGCAGATATTGAATTTGCTCAGCGACCTGCAGGACGAGTTCGGTCTAGCCTACATTTTTATATCGCATGACCTCTCGGTAGTGCGTCGAATCGCCAACGACATTATCGTTATGTATTTCGGTAAGCCGGTCGAAGCTGGCTCCTCTGAAGAGATTTTCACGAGACCCAGACACCCCTATACACAGGCGTTATTTTCGGCAACGCCAATTGCCGACCCCAAAAGGCGCAAACAACGCATTCGCCTGAGTGGAGAGCCACCATCCCCGCTGGCACCACCACCGGGATGCGCATTCGCTCCGCGTTGTCCACAGGTACAGGCAAACTGTACACAGAAAGAGCCCGTGCTTGAAACGATGAATTCGGTAGAAATTGCGTGTTTTTATCCTAAACAGATCGATATGGTTGAAAGCGATATCACTGCATGAGTCCGAAGTTGAAACCTGTGTTCTTGCCAGGACGTGGAGAATTGCTACTCTCAAAATTTGTTCCATAAAAGTGATTAATTGAATAAGGCTGTCAGCTATCGTCTCCTTCCGCAGGATAATCAGCAACTTCATATAGCCATCGAAATGCCCTTAGTAGACGTAAGTTCTCTTATACCTACTGATCGTACTGGGTTAGCCTGCCAGTCCAGATCAGGGAATTTAAAACCAGAGTAAGTAGAATAATTACCCAGCCAGCCCCGGCATGAATTCCCCAGTTGTTAGGTCGCATTTCGTGGGTGGAGCGAAGTGTATGTCTTCGTTGTCCGGAAGATCGCATTCAACAACAATGCTAAAAAACCCTGAAGCCCGCCCACCATTGTCATTCGAAACGGTGACTTCGACGGTATAGGTTCCCGGGTATGGCGGTCAATAGAAACTTGGTTACCGGGCTCGCCTGTCTTCTACCTGCTGATGCGATCTCAATTATCTGTTACCACCGCTACTTCCATCTTACGAATGGGCTAAAGAATACCGTCGGTTTGCCGATATAGCATCTGATTATCAATATATTAATCCAGTTTTACGGCCCGTAATTGTTGAATCGGTCGTAATCTGAGCTATAAGACATACTTAAAAAGGATATTGCTATGAATCACAACCTTACCATTTTGTTCGCCATAGCCAGTCTATTTATATCCAGCCTGTTTGTACCACTGACAGCAAGCCCCGGTGCTAAGAAATGTCTTTACGTTTCTTCTTACCACAGGGGTTATGCGTGGTCCGATGGCGTGGAACAGGG
>JAAEOZ010000242.1 GCA_024222685.1 Gammaproteobacteria bacterium
ACTGGATCATATGCGACCCGAAGGCGAGGTCGAGGTGCATCCCGAAGACGCGGGCCGCTACGGCCTGGAGGACGGCTGCATGGGACGCATCGTAACCAGGCAAGGGTCGATCGAAGTCAGGGTTTTTGTGACCGATCGGACACCGGAGGGAGCAATCTTCTATCCCTTCCACTTCACTGAAGCACCCGCAAACCGGCTGACCAGCGGCAAGCTCGACAAGGCCTCGCAAACCCCGGCCTACAAGCGAACCGCAGCGAGGGTCGAGCGTATAGAAGCGTAACAAGATGCGCTCGTGCCCCAATCCATTCGGCAAAATTTCCGAATTCGGGTTTTGCGCGATTAAACTGGCAACGGCTTAAAACTCAAAAGATCCTGAACGCCGCCTGGAAATACCAGAAAGCGTACATTTTCGGGGAAACCTTCGGCACATAGGTGAAATTTACAGTCATCCAGTCATTGCCGATTGAGGCGAAAGGTAAGGCCGCGAGGAATGGCATGTTGTTTCGACTGTCTTTTCGGGTCATGATGAAAGCTAGCGCACCGGTATCGATATGCAGGCTATCCGAGCCGAGACGAAAGCGTCGTTTTGTACCGATACCAAAGTATTTCGAGGTCTGATCGTTGCTGTCTTTAAATGACACACCGGTGAGAAAGCGAATCCAGTCGTTGCGCTCTTCGAAGTCATATTCGAATCCCAGGCCATAATTTTTTTCGTTGAGATTATTTGAGCCAATATGCAAGGCGGTACCACTGACGATGAGATGTAAATCCTCGGCTATAGTACTGTTGCATATAGTAATCAGGGACAGGAAGACCACCAGTTTCAATATCACCAAAACCACTCCGTGAAGTTAGGCTTATTGAAATATATCGACAGTCCAGTCTTTAACCTGAAAAGAAATGCAAATTATTTTTTACCCGGTAATATCAAAAGATAGTAAGACTCATTTTGAGTTCACTAACTATTTGTCATAAAACCCGGCTTCCTTGCAGCGGTAAAAAAATTCATCCACTTACTTATCCTGTTTTTATTTGAATTGGCTGGTTTTTCGACTCAGATTTAATATAAAAAACAGCAAATTCGTCTGCAGTTAAGGGTTTGCTGAAATAATACCCCTGGAATGTATTGCAGCCCTGCGCGGCCAGAAAATTTAGTTCTTCACCTGTTTCAACACCTTCGGCAGTAGTATCCAGGCCCAGGTGCCTGGCCATGGAAATAATCGTTTCAACAATAACTGAATTGTCTTTATCCTGCGCGATGTCTCTGACGAAAGATTGATCAATTTTTAGCACATTAATCGGTAGGCGTTTAAGATAAGCCAACGAAGAATAACCTGTGCCAAAATCATCAATGGCAATATGAATACCAAGGGATTGCAGTGCATTCATTTTATTAATGGTATCGTCGACATCAGCAATAACAATGCCTTCCGTCAACTCTAGTTCCAGACGGTCTGGTCTGATTTTATATTCCTCCAGAATTGCACTAATCTGCGCGACGAAATTTGGTTGTCTAAATTGCTTTGGACTAACGTTGACCGCAATCAGGGGAAGAGAGAAATGCTTGTTGCCTGCCTCAATTGTTTCCCAGGATTTGAGCTGGCGGCAGGTTTCTCTGAGCACCCAATCCCCCAAAGATATGATCAAGCCGGTTTCTTCTGCCAGCGGAATAAACTCAGCTGGAGATATCCAGCCACGATCAGGGTGATGCCAGCGCAATAGTGCCTCTGCGTTAATTATTTTATTGTTGCTATCGTACAAAGGCTGGAAATTGAGGGAAAATTGTTTTGCGTCGAAGGCCTTTCGAAGCTCTTTTTCCAGTTGGCGCTGAGTGTCTACCTGTGCCTGCATTTCGGGGTTGAAAAACCGTATCTCATTCCTGCCTTCACTTTTCGCCTGGTACATGGCGGTATCAGCAAAACGGATTAAATCTTCGGCTGTTGACTGATCTTTTGCCGGGAATGTCACTATGCCAATGCTGGGTGTGGAAAGTACTTCATTGCCATTCAGGATATATTTTTCTCCGAGGGCGTTACGCACTTTTTCTGCAACCATCATTGATGTTTGCTTGATTTCGTTTCCCTGTTTTCCCAGATCGGATAATATAACAACAAATTCGTCCCCACCCAATCTTGCTGCGGTATCATCTTCACGCAGGCAGGATTGCAGCCGCAGGGCGATTTCTTTTAACAGTAAATCCCCCGTTTCATGCCCAAGCGTATCGTTTATCATTTTAAAGCGATCGAGGTCAATGAAAAACAGGGCGCCCATGTAATCGCGTCTCCTGGCCCTGATCATCTCGCGTTGCAGGCGATCCAGGAACATGCGCCTGTTCGGCAACCCCGTGAGTACATCGAAAAATGCCTGATGCTCAATTTTTTCCTGAAACTGTCTACGTTCGGTAATATCCAGCAGGTAACCCAGATAACCTGTTATTTCACCCTGTTGGTTACGATTTGCTGTAGTCAGGTTATAAACCCATCGGTATTCCCCATCGGCGTTTAAAATCCTGAACTCTTGCTCGAAATGGGTTTGGGTCTGGCTTTTCCCATCCTGAATTTCAATCGCTTCCAGGAACTGGTCGATATCATCCGCATGTATTAAATCCGGGAAATAAATCGATGCTTCGATAAATTGCTCAACTTTATAGCCGAACTGAAGGCATACATTGGGAGATATATATTCGATTTTCCAGACAGGTCTGGTCGTCCAGGTAAATACAATAGTAGGGCCGGCAATAAAAAGCTTACGCTCCTGCGATAACCTTTGTTCAACCAGCTTTCTGTCTTTAACCTGTTGTTCGAGTGCTTGTTCTCGTTTCACCGAGGCGGAAACATCGGTTATCTGAATCAGGCAGTAACTGGGTTGATCGGAAATGGAAATCGGAATAATTTTTATAGCCTGCTGGATGCGGGTTTTTTCAGGCTGTGCCTGTTTTATGTTCAAGCATGGAAATAACTCAAATGGCGTTCGATTCAAAACGTTGGAGATTATCGCCGGTTGTCCTGTTTCCAGGGTATTGATAATGGCTTCGTAAACTCTTGAATTTTCGAGTTCCGGGAAGACTTCGAGCAAGCTAACCCCCAGTGCATCCGATCTCTGGTTGCCGGAATGCGCAACCATCCAGTCGTTCCATAAGCCGATCCTGAGTTGGCAATCGACAATAATGATGCCTAGATCTGATTCGTTAACTGTCTGAAAAAGTAACTCTGGGCTTGGATATTTCATGCTGATCGTTGTTGACAACTCAGGAGCCGAATTTCTCCAGCATGCTTTTCAGCGCTTTTTGTAAATTATCCTGCGACGACGGTCCAAGCAGAAAGGCCAGATAACCCTTTACCGCACATTCGCTTAATTCCATGTTAATTCTGATCAATAAAACGCCCTCATCTTCGGTTGTTGTAGCTGTCGACAGTAAATTCATTGGTTTCCCCTGGTCGAATACGGGTAAATCAACATCGAATTTGTGATCCAGTGTGGTGGCGATCGACCCGATACAGGCATTTAATACAATGTTACCAATTTCACTGAGTGCCTCTTCCTGCATATCCGCTACCAGCTCATCCGACAGGTGGTTGCCCATCAGTTGACGAACCACTTCCATGCTGTTTTCTTCCGGGAACATCAGCATCGAGCGGGCGTCGAAGGAACCCCGCATATTTTGGCTGATACTACAAATAGGGGAATCACCACCGAGATAATCGGCCATATCTCTGATGGATCGAAACTCCACCGATGGCACCGACAGCTTAACTTCCTGATTGACCATGCGGCTCAGTGAATCAGCGGCCTTGCCGACACCAATATTGAACATTTCCGCTAGTAAATCCGACTCTAGCTCGTCAAGTTTAAGCCCCTCAACCATCAAATATTTCCAGCATCTTATCGATACAGTCTTCGGTAATAGGTTTATGGATACAGGAAACATCCAGAGCGGTTGCCCGATTGGCAATATTATCCTGAATATTGGCGGTCAGCAGTACCTTGGGTGTGGATGCATATTTTTCCGGCAGCTGTGCTACCGCTTCAAGACCGTCAATACCCGGCATATTCAAATCGAAGGAAAAGAAATCAATATCCGTTTGCGCGGCCTGTTCCAGTGCCTCTTCGCCAGTGGCCGCTTCGACAACTTCCCATTCGGGTCTTTTATTTTCCACTATGCCTCGGATCATAATCCTGGAAACTTTACTGTCATCGACAATAAGGAGGGAGGGAGTTTTTGTCATTAGTATTTCCTGACTGACTGGTTTAACACTGAATATAGACTGCCGTGAGGAAATTGCTTGGAAAAACTCTTTATTCTGTAACTAGTTTATCAATATCATCCCCCTGTTACCGGTGGGAAAAATGCCACCTCATCACCATCGTTAATTACTGTATTGCGTTCAGCCATCTCCTGATTCACTGCGATCAGTATCTTATTATCGCCGGAAAACTCGGTTACCCAGGTTTCACCACGGGTTAATAACTGTTTGATGATGTCGCCTGCAGAATTTAACTGTTTATCGTATTCGAGTTCTTCTGATTTGATACCGAGGCTCTCGCTCAGGCTGGCAAAATATTTTATTCTGATCATGAATTCATCTCTGTTTATCGCCATTCAAACATTTCAATATCGACAGTATCGCCTGGGTTCACGCCGGCATTGCTTTCATCGAGAATAATAAAGCAATTGGCCTTGCTCATCGAAGTGAGAATACCCGACCCCTGTTTACCGGTTTTACCGACAAGCCATTGATTATTATCATCTCGGATAGCGATACCACGCTGGATCTCTAGTCGACCGGGCCTCTTTCGCAACCTGTCGGTACATATAGCATGTAATCTGATTGGTGAGCCCACGACTGTATCCGACAGTAACTGTAGACATGGATTGACAAACTGGCTGAAAGTTACCATGACTGCCACCGGGTTGCCGGGAAGACCCATA
>JAAEOZ010000243.1 GCA_024222685.1 Gammaproteobacteria bacterium
AGCGTTATTAAAATAGCAGAAAATTCAGTTAAATAGCGGTGTCAAATTGTTGAGCCAGAAATAATACCTGAAAAGCAAAAAAGCCCGATCTAAAAAAATTAGATCGGGCTTTTTTTTTGGTATCCCCAAGGGGATTCGAACCCCTGTTGCCAGGATGAAAACCTGGTGTCCTAGGCCGACTAGACGATGGGGACACTGTGGTTTACCAGTATGGAAACTGGTGGAGCCAGGCGGGTTCGAACCGCCGACCTCAACACTGCCAGTGTTGCGCTCTCCCAACTGAGCTATGGCCCCCGGAGAACGCGCGTACTTTAAAGAAGCCTACCTGGAGTGTCAAGCTAAAAACCGATTAAATCTGTATTCGATATAGATTCGTTTTAATCAACAAATCAAAGGTTTAAACGCATCCTGTAAGCTTACTGATAAACCTGCTGGATATAGATATTAACGTCATTACCTTTGTAGATTCCGAAAGTGGCTGTTGCTTCGGGGTCGTTGTTGAATAGGCCATCACCGTCCCAGTCGTAGCGTAACCACTTGTTTTCAACAATACCGCCGCTTAGTTGGCCAGTTATATTTATTTGACCAACATTATCTGCACCAGGTGATGTTAGGTTCACACCGAGATCACCGAGAACTGCTATAGGATTAATGACTGTAATTGTCGAGGCGCCAGGCGTAGTCAGGCCATCAGTTACAAGCAAATCATTCACGTTGTAAGAGGTACAACCATCATTGATATTTACCTGGTATGTCGTACCGTTGAAATATTCGACAATCATGGGCATTTGTAAATCAAGCAATTCAGAACCGTGTACGTTTGACATTCTAATACGCCCAAAGAGTAACCTGGTATCGGCGATATTAAATTGCTGCGACAGTACTGTTGGTAAAACTTCGCCATCATTAACCTGGGTTATTTCCAGATCAAAATCAGATAAAAATGGGGCAACCTCACTGTTGGCGAACTTGATATGACTCAAAGCTGTCGAGTCTTCCCCATACCTGTATACATCTGCCCCAAAGACATAGTCAACTGTGCCGTCGTTGTTTGCAGTCAATGTCAAAGCAGCAGGGGTATAGCTAATGTCTAGTAGACTAGCGTCCTTACCGACTTGGGTACTGTCCTGTGAAATATCCGTGATAGTAATGCTACCAGCATCAAGCTTTACGAAATTGTCCCTGTAATTCTGTGTTACATCAGTAGTAACTAATGCATTAAGGGCGGTAACACGAAACTCCGGCACAACATCGTAACCGAAATCCTGCCCAATATAGGTAAAATAATCTACCGGCAGCAGTGCTGTTTTACAGACTCTTTCGAGTTCTCCTGCAGTGATTACCGAAACACTGAAAGAAGCCGGTGTAAATCGTCCAATGTCTGCGCTAGTTGAGTTTGATATTGTTTCACCAAAATAATCCGGCGGACTGGCTGTGTAAGTAAAAACACCAACCTCTGATGTGGTTTGATTATTAATATTGTGATCACCATCATCGGTTCCGGGCATATTAAATGACGTCACACCAGCAACACCAATTGAACCAGGTGTTGGAGCGACAAGGTTTTGTGCTATGCCTATGCCGTTTAACTGGAAATTTGGTGTTGTGCTATTCCCACTACAGAAACCGGTATTCGCTTCCCCCGCTGTCTCCCAGGCTACTGCCCGGATATCCAGATTAAACGGACTACCGGCACTGCCTAAAATCGAGCAGTCTTCATAGGGAAACGAACAGGTTGCAGCCGCATCAGGCGAAGAGACACACAAACCCACAGGTACACTCGTAAAGGTATTACTGGTACCCGATAAAGTCACTGATGGATCGGGAGCATTGGCAGGAATCAGGTAACTGGCATGTAGTCTGATTTGGCCCGCATCAAGATAATTCATAGTCCAGCTAGCGATACCAGACGCGTCGAATGTTAAATCAACAGCGCTAGAATTTGCTGAACTGCCTTGCGGGTTATCAGCCAGCGTATCCCCAACACCACCAATTACCGAGTCGATGATAGTTACACCATTGTTTGTTTTACAGGTAGCTGGATCTATGCACTCAAAACCCATTTGTAGCGTTTGCGCACCCACAATACCAGCCGCGCAAGCACCAGTATTGGTATCGGTTACCACGGACCGTAAAGTCAATGTCTGGGCACCAGGTGCAATATTTGATGTTTTACCCGCTATCTGAGTCCCGATAGCGTTATATGCGTTATCAGCATAAAAACGAAAAGCAGCATCAACAAAGTCAATATCAATATCTTCAACTGGGTCACCATCCTGATCAGTGGCGGTTCCGTCGGTCACGTCAATATCCATTCCGGTTGCTACAGTAGTTTTGGTCAACCAAAATACCGCTGAAATTTCCGTTCCATCAAAAGTATACTGATTTGGCGATGCAAAAGTGCCATTGCCTGAGTTCAAAGCCCAACCATCGTTCGCAATTGAGGTCGACAGGGTAATTGTTGTCGATGACGAAGGTGCGACTGCGATATCACCGCCATCGTGAGCGGTAATGGTTACAGTTTCCGCCTCACAGGTTACACCCTGACCGCTGTGGGTAATGGAATAATGATCAACCGACGACGTCGAACAGGGATGAGTTTCTGCCATGATGGTATTCACCTGTGCCGTTGTCAGTGCACCTTCATAGACTCTAAATTCATCCAGCGAACCGTGAAAGTCATACGACCCTGAGTTGGATACACCACCCACTCTCATTTGAGAATTTACATATGCCCTGGAATTATTCGGAGATCCAAAGCGTTGGCTAAGAGTCTGTTCGACACCATCTAGGTATAGTCGATTATCAGTGAGATCGCCATTTGTAAATTCGGCTGAAATATGATGCCAGCCATTTGCTAACCCAGCACTCGATATTCCGTAAACATCGTTATTCCAACTATTAAACCCGATTGCTCCAGTAACTATCCAGATATCATGAAAATTCCAGCCGATTGGCATTACACTATTAGTGCCGTCCCAGTTCATCCAGAAAGTAACTGTTGTCTTAATACCTGCAGTAGTTGTATCGAGTGGTAGTCCAGTAACCTGGATAGAGCCATCATTCTGAAACGCATAGCCACAGGTTCCAGGGTCTCCAGCAATCGCGGGCGAAGCTGTTGCGGGTGTTGAGCTATTATTGACCTGAGCATCGTGGCCATTTCCGCTATGATCGATTATTTCACCCGGAGTACCGTTCCAGGCACTTTCTTCGAAACGATATTCAAGTAATGGCGTTAGCACAATCGGGCATGTCCGAGAGCTTCCATCAAGGTTATTACCAGCCAGTTGATTAGTATAAATACTACTTACATCGGCATCGCTTAGTATGCTATCGAATATCAAAACTTCATCGAGATCTCCCTGAAAGTACTCCGGCGATCCACCAGTGTCTTCTATCCGACCTATACTGCTGAAGCCAGTACCAATAATGCCGGATGCAACCGTACCTGAACTATCAAGAGCACCATCAATATAAATCTTATAATCACCGCTGGTAGCGTTCCGAGATAACACGACA
>JAAEOZ010000244.1 GCA_024222685.1 Gammaproteobacteria bacterium
ATGCAATTGAAAAAGACCCATCGTTAACTGAGCCGCTGATTGAGAATACCGGCATCCGCCGTTGCGAAATCGAGTATCTGGTGGAAAATGAGTTAGTCGTCAAACTTGAAGACTATTTGAGGCGCAGGTCGAAGGTTGAATTGCTGGTGACTCGCGATAAACTCAGAAATTCGTCAGGATTGTATGAAGCCTGTGAACGGCTGTTCGGTGATCAGGCTCGTGCCCGTTATGACGAATACTTTGCTGAAGTTGCTGACTAACAGAGGATTAAATGACTCAATACATACTTAGTATCGATCAGGGAACAACAAGTTCACGTGCCATGCTGTTCGATCTGGATGGGCGGGCAGTATTCACAGCACAGCAGGAATTCACTCAACACTTCCCCAGAGATGGCTGGGTCGAGCACGATGCCGAAGAGATCTGGTCAACGACACTTGCAGTGGTTGGTGAGGCAATTTCCAAAGCAGCTGAAGATGGTACGACAATCGCGGCGATTGGCATCACTAATCAGCGCGAAACCACTGTAGTCTGGGATCGGGCGAGCGGAAAACCAGTATATCGGGCCATTGTCTGGCAGGACAGGCGTACAGCAACCTATTGTGAAACACTGCGAGCAAGAGACCTGGAATCTACAGTTCGATCAAAAACAGGCTTGTTACTCGATCCGTATTTTTCCGGCACCAAAATTAACTGGATACTCGATAATGTCGAAGGCGCACGCCAGCGAGCAGAGCAGGGTGAGCTGGCATTTGGAACTATCGATTCATTTTTAATCTGGCGTTTAACCAGAGGTAAGGTTCATGCGACCGATGCTACCAACGCGTCGCGTAGCTTATTGTTCAATATTCACCAGCAATGCTGGGATGTTGAGTTACTACAAATGCTCGATATCCCCGAGTCGTTATTACCTGAGGTTCGGGATTGCGCCGATGATTATGGGGTCGCCGGTGCCGATGTGATTGGTGTTGATGTACCGATTGCGGGTGTCGCCGGTGATCAGCATGCTGCATTGATCGGCCAGGCCTGTTTTGAACCTGGCATGATAAAAAGCACTTACGGCACGGGTTGTTTTATGATGCTGAATACCGGTGAAACGGCGCTGGAATCTAATAACCGGCTACTCACTACTGTTGCTTATCGGCTCAATGGGAAAACCAGCTACGCGCTGGAAGGATCAATCTTCGTCGCCGGTGCGGCGGTACAATGGCTACGCGATGGCCTGGGCATTATCGATTCGGCTCAACAAACCGAAGCAATGGCTGCGTCGCTGGATTCGAACAGGGGAGTGTATCTGGTTCCTGCTTTTACCGGGCTGGGCGCACCACACTGGGACCCGGATGCACGTGGTGCCATTTTCGGTATCACCCGTGATACCGGTCCGGCCGAGCTGGTACGTGCGACGCTTGAGTCGGTCTGTTATCAAACTTTCGATTTGCTCGACGCCAAACGCCGCGACGGCATTGAGCCAAAACGATTACGGGTTGATGGCGGTATGGTGCAGAATAACTGGCTGTGTGGGTTTCTTGCTAATATTCTTGGTATTGTGGTGGAAAGGCCAGTTGAGACAGAAACTACTGCGCTCGGCGCTGCCTGTCTCGCTGGTTTGCAGGTTGGGTTGTTTAGCTCGATTGAAGATATAGCCGACAAATGGCAGTCAGATCGTAGTTTCGGAGCTGTCATGGCCGATGCTGATCGTAAGCTACTGCTGGCCGACTGGCATGAGGCGGTTATTAAGGTAAAAACTGCCTCCCGGAGTTAAGTAGACTTCTAGGGGGAAACAGAAATGACTGGATTTGCTATAGAAGAACCGGAATCAGATCTTGTCGCCCAGATAAGCGAGGCACGCACAAACTATATAGCCCGCAACCCGAAAAGTCAGGAGCGTTATGAAGCCGCCAGGGAAGTGATGCCGGGTGCTAATACCCGCACTGTACTACACTATGATCCATTTCCTGTGACTATAAGTCGAGGTGATGGCGCGAAAATATTCGATGTCGATGGACATGAGTACAACGATTTTCTCGGAGAATATACCGCGGGTCTTTACGGTCACAATAATCCTGTCATAAGTAGTGCCGTTCATCGCGCACTGGATCAGGGTGTTGCGCTTGGTGGCCCGAACTTAATCGAAGCAAAATTCGCGCGTTTAATGTGTGAACGCTTTCCGGCTGTTGAGCGCATACGTTTCTGTAACTCGGGTACCGAGGCCAATATGCTCGCCCTCAGCGCGGCCAGGGCGTTTAGTGGACGAACTGATATCATGGTTGTTGATGGCAGCTATCACGGTAGCGTATTAACTTTTGTTGGTGATAGCCCATTGAATCTGCCATTCCCTGTTCATCGGATTGAGTACAACGATACAGAAGCTGCGATAGAAACAATTCGAAAGCTGGGAAAATCTCTCGCGGCTGTTTTGGTCGAACCCGTGATCGGTGCCGGTGGTGGGATTCCCGCTAGTGTAGAGTTTCTAAAAGGCATGCGTAGCGCAACCGAAGAAACCGACGCCCTGTTAATTTTTGATGAAGTCATGACTTCTCGCCTGACTGCTGAGGGTCTTCATGGGCATTACCAGATAACACCGGATCTGGTTACTTTCGGCAAATATCTGGGTGGTGGTTTGACCTTCGGTGCATTTGGTGGATGCGTCGATATTATGGATCATTTCGATCCTCGTAGCGAAAATGCCTGGCTTCACGCAGGCACTTTTAACAACAATATCCTGACCATGGCTGCAGGTTTTGCTGGATTGTCTGAGGTCTATACTGAACAGGTTGCCGATGAGTTTTTTGATCGGGGTAACCGCTTTCGAGACAGCCTGATCGATGCGGTCTCGAAGCTCGGACTTCCAGTACAGATTAGCGGGCTAGGGTCGATGATGACCTTCCATTTTTGCTTTCAGCAACCAACTCAACCTGGTCAGCAATGCAGACGGGCAGCAGAGCTGTACGAATTGATTCATCTCGATATGATGGCGCGCGGTCAATTTTATGCGCGTCGTGGCATGATTAATCTGTCACTGCCGATGAGTGATGAACAGCTTGAGGAATTTATTTCTGATTTTTGTGATGTGTTGAAGGCTCGGAGTGAGGTTATATCGGCTACTGCCCGTGAATGAGATTTGACCTCTCGATTTTTTTTGGTCAAGCGACTATTTAAATACTGGTTTACATTGAGGTTTTTACAATGGTTTCTTCATCTTCCTTTAATGCTATCCATGCACTGGCTTTAATACTGGCTTTACACCTCGCGAGTAATCTCCACGCTGAAGTTCGACCATTGGTCGATGCTCATATACATTACAGTCATGATGCCTGGCAGAAATTTCCACCTGTCGAAGCGGTGGGGCTTCTGCGAAAGGCTGGGTTGAAACATGCTTTTGTGTCGAGCTCAAATGACGAAGGTACACAAAAACTGGTTCGCATTGATCCAGAGTTGATTTTGCCGGTATTGCGCCCTTATCGCAGACGCGGAGAAATTGATACCTGGAAATATGACGAAAGCGTTATCAATCTGCTAACTGAAAATCTGGCGCGCAATCGATATTACGGTATTGGTGAATTTCATGCCTATGGTGATGATATCAATCTACCAGTATTGCAGTCGGTAATCAGTCTGGCCAGCCACTACGGTATTTTCCTGCACGCGCATTCAGATGCTGATGCAATAAACAATATTTTCGCGACCGACCCCGATGCACTGGTGGTCTGGGCTCACTCTGGTTTTGACGATCCCGAAGTGATTAGAGCTATGCTCAGCAGGCATCCGAATCTGTGGGCGGATCTGGCCTTTCGTAGCGACTTCGAAGTCGATGGGAAAGTAAGTAGTGAATGGCGGCAGTTATTCGCTGATTTTCCAGATCGATTCTTACTGGGGACGGATACCTATACTCCGGAACGCTGGTACTATGTCATCGAGCAGGCTGACTGGTCGCGCCAATGGTTAAATTCTTTACCGGAAAGTTTGGCCGACAGAATTGCATGGAAGAACGCGGAGATTCTGGCTAAGCGTGTCAGGCAGTAATGCGTATTTTGTTAGTCCTGATACTGGCATGCAGTGTCAGTGTAGAAGCCTGTGAACCGAGTGATGGCGATCGATTCGAAATTGATAGTGAAACGATTCTGTATATCGTTTTTCCCGACAATGCACCGGTAGTCAGCGAATATTTCGATCTGGATTTTTTCATTTGCAAAAATCATCAACCCTGGTCGCCTTCCCGGATTTCAGTAGATGCATCTATGCCAGCTCATAAGCATGGTATGAATTACAGGCCTGAGGTTTTTCATAGTGCTATTGGTCGATACCACATTAGAGGTTTATTGCTTCATATGCCGGGTCATTGGCGATTTGATGTTGAGATTGAATATCCGGGTAGTCGCCTTCAAATTAAGTTCGATAGAACACTTTAGGACGGTGACCTTGAGCGGCCGAATTGTCTTAATAGTACTGATACTTCTATTCGATTCGAGTAAAGCCATATTGTCAGTGGAGTTTACTATCGAGCAGAAAAAACTGATTGCCAGTTTCGGACCCTGGCCACCTGAAAGAGTAGTGGATACCAGTAACTGGTTATCTGGAAACTCGACCGCGATTCGTTTCGGTGAATTCCTGTTCCAGGATCATGGACTCGGAGGTGAGACAAAACTGAGCTGTGCGAGTTGCCACAACCCTGGAAAAGCCTACACGGATGGAAGAGCAGTCGGAGTCGGAAAGTCTGTGCTGGTTCGAAATACACCGGGTTTACATAACCTGGCAAGCAATCGGTGGTTTGGTTGGGGAGGCGAGTCGGATTCTCTCTGGGCTCAAAGCATACGGCCAATATTGTCACCAGACGAAATGTCGATGAGTGCAGAATTGATTCAACAGTATCTGGGTAGTACTAACCATTTGAAGGGACGCTACGGTGAGATATTTGGGCAAAATCCATTAAAACAACCCGCTGAAATAGTTCTGGTAAACCTAGCGAAAGTCCTCGCTGCGTTTCAGGAGTCTCTGGTAACGTCGAGGACAGCATTTGATGACTTTCGTGATGCGCTGGTCAAAGATAACAAAACGGCAATGGCTAGTTATCCAGTCAAGGCAAAGCTGGGGTTGAAACTCTTTATTGATAAGGGCCGTTGTTTTTTCTGTCATCAGGGCCCTTTGTTCACCAACCGTGAATTTGCCGATATCGGCATCCGGTTTTTCATCGAGGGCGGTGTGGACCCAGGACGACACGCGGGTATCAAACAGGCCCGGCGTTCAGTTTTCAATCGAATGGGCCAGTACAACGATGGTGATCCAGATCAAAATGCGCAAGCTGTCAAGCGAGTTCGGTTGCAACATCGAAACTGGGGTGAGTTCAAAGTACCCGGGCTTCGGTCAGTATCTGAAACGGCGCCTTATATGCACAACGGCAGCCTGCCTGATTTGCATGCAGTTGTTCAACATTATTCTGAACTCGATGAAGAACGATTGCACAGCGATGGTGAAAAAATACTGAAGCCACTGAATCTATCAGAAATCGAGGTCGAGGCGCTGGTCGAATTTCTTAATAGCCTGAGCCCGCAATATCTGAATTGAAACCGGTGCAACAGCAGACGCGATTGATGTTTGTGTTGAACCTGTTCAGGACGAATCAGCGTATGAGCACTTCGACGCGACGATTACGTGGTTCGTCGATTCCATCTTCTGTGGAGATCAGAAGGTTAGTCTCTCCGTGTGAACTAACTTCAATTAAATCAAAATTGACACCGGCAGAAATCAGAAGCGAGTGAACTTTCTGCGCTCTTACCAGAGCAAGCTCAGCATTGGTTTCTGCGCTGCCTGCGGTATCGGTGTGCCCGATTATGCCGATATCTGGAGCTGCTCGAGAATTAATCTCGGATATAATTTCAGGAATCAGGACACTTGATTCGGCAGTCAGTTCGGAGGTCCCAAACTCGAAATACAGTAGGAATCCTCTTGATTTTGGTGGCTGAGAAGCTAACACCATAGAAAAATCATTTTCGATTTGTTCAGAATCAGCAGCCCTTGACGGTGTGCTCTCGCTTTCTTCCAGTCCCATGCTGTGACCGGCCTTATCCAGAACACGTGAGCCATTCTCGTTGGTTACTACAACCGCCCCGGTTTTCTTACCATCTTCTCCTTCGAGCAGCACAATATAGTTTTTAGGCGCAGCGCATGCGGCAAGCAGTGTCATCAGAAGCAGCGTGAGAACCAGTCGACAAGATATCTGTGTCACCATTTTTTCACTCACCTTCAACTCGCAATAGAAAACGGGTGCCGCGGATACCAAGAGTAGCTGTCGGTGTTTCCAACCGGGCAGTTTCTGGCGATAATTTTGAAATCAGGCCGGACACAAACATCAATGACCCTTTGACTATTCTGGTGACGAAAGAATACTCGCTCCTGGCGGGCTCGAATCTGAAATGAGTGACCTGTATTTCGGTATTCGGACCGAGCGAGGTTCTGCTGTCGTCTCGGAACGTTATGCCGACACTGCTATTGCCGCCAGTGACAATGGTGTCACTCTCCCGCAACTCGGTACCAGGTTTCACAGTATGTTGTTTGCCTGCCGAAATAACCGTTACATCACCTGTCACGACTTTGATCCGCGCTATAATATCGTTACCTGCAGAAACCGGCATGGCAAGCGTCGAAACGATTAGTATTGTGCAAAAGAAATTCAAATTCAAAGTTGATTTTAACATGAGCCCCGCCCTGATTTAGCTGGTTGGAATAGTATCCCAACAGTTCACCAGAGTAAATCTTCTACGATTGAAACCGTCAGCGGACCATCACCACCGGATGGGTGACAATGAACAAACATCCCTATCGCATCTTGCAGTAGGGTCGGGTTATTTTATTGAATGAGTTGGTTAGTGGGAATATAGTGGTCACTTATGATGGACTTCAGGCCGAGGAAAAATAGATGGAAGTGTCTAAAATTGTACCTCAGTTTTTCTACGATGTTATTGCAAGGGGTGTTCCTGGCGGTGCATTTTTAATTGGCGTTTCTTTTGCTTTGGGAGAAGATATCAGTGTAAAGCGTATCGTAATGGCTGGGCTGGACATATCTTCAGCGCCCACTACTGAAGCTATATTACTATTAGTGCTTTTTGCATTTTATGCCTATGTAATAGGCCATGTCATCGGGCCAGCTAGTGACTGGGTTTCAAAATTAAAATTGCTAGATCTCGCCTTTTCTAATAAATTTCATGTGTTACGGAACTGCATGAACCCAGAAGAGAGTAGGCTACCCAGGAATATTCAGGAGTTTTTAAAAAATGAGATCGGTGAGAATGATGAAACTGACAAATTCCAGTATACCTCTGTTTTATTTATCTGGGCCGATTGGTTGAGACTCAGAAGCGCTGATGCAGGTGCACGTATCGTAAAATTACGAGCCGAGTACAGAATGCTAATTGGACTCTCGGTAGTTGGGATGCTTATTATAATTATTCATGTTATCTGGGTGATATTTGTAGAGATAAGTTTGAATGTAAAACTCATTGTAATTTCATTTTTAGTATTTTCTTTGGGGTTACTCGGTTACTGTAAGGCATATAGCACATTTCAGTGGGGTGTAATTAATAACTTTTATGCGCAGAAAATCATTGATGAGTCTAAATATGAGTCAGAAGCAGAAGCTGTAACGAAGAATATCGACAGGTAATCGATTATAGAAATGAACAGGGTCACTTCGTGGAATTTAAGGACTTCCGAAGTTGTGAAATACCATAGATTCGGTTAAAAACTGCTACTTGAGTCGATGAATAATTTTTTCTTCGACTAAAGGCTGTCATTTATTAATAGAGAAGGAGAACGAAAATGAACAATGCACAGGAAATAGTAGTAAAGATAGTTATTTTAACCATCATACTGATTCTCTTGATGGTTGAAATTTTTGTAATCGACATCAGAATAGTACAGATTACCATCACAGTTATCGCCCTGATTTTAACACTGGTCATCATCATCGTAGAGGTCAGGAAAGGTAAGCGAAAGTGTCATGCCTTTATTTACAAAAACAAAGAAAGCGGCGAGCTTCTGTTTTGTAAAAATGATCAGGGTAATGAAACTCGAGATTTCGTAAAAGTTGGAGAAGGGATGCTGCCTTGTGACCAGGTTTTATCTCTCTGTGAGTTTGAGCAGTAAATTTAAATGCTGTGGTATCGCTACGAGAAAGAGCAATTGCATTCCGTAGCGAGTATCATTTGAAAATCAAATGGGGAAAAATAAAAGGGTCAGTATCTGATCTGCCCCGAAAAATATAATGTGAAAATGGCTAGTTAAGGCGTATAGTTCATCTAAAATAGCATGTGCACCGGATTTTTTCCTCCGAGCGATTCGATTTCCGGGGGATCCGATGCCCACCACAAATGCCCATAATCCGGAAGCGACTGGGACAGTCGCGCCGCCGAGCCGAATCACTGATGACAGAAAATGGATATTGAGGCTGAAGTAAAAGAGATTCAGAAATTTGTCGATAAGGGCAATTATCATGCAGCCTATAATATTGCATTGTCAGCTTTAAATGCCTGTCATCGGGAAAAAGATCAGGCCGGAGTTGATCGATTTATTGGGATTATCAGGGGGGTTGTTGATTCGCTGGCTGAGGAGTTTGGCAGTCAGTCTAAGTAGATATTGCGGTTATTCCGCTCATGTTCGGCAGGTGAATGGCACTTACTTATGCCGGAAATCCATGCCAATGTAGGGGCACGATTTATCGCGCCCTGTTTGCCGATATCGAAATGGGCGCGATAAATCTCGCCCCTACGCAATATCTACGCCCGAACTTCAAATTGCAACGCTGCTAATCTGTACTCGCCCCAATCCGTGGCTTCATTCGAAATTGATAGACAATAAAATACAAACCACATAGTCCGTACAGAGTTTTTAATCACCGAACCGCCAGGCTGCTGGTGCCGATAATAATATACATAGTGCGATTCCATTCATGGATAGTAAGTTACACTACGACAATATCTGTTGAGAAATAGAGGATCCAGACATATGGCAAATATCTTTATATCTTACCATCGAGAAGATTCAGATTTTTCTGAATTACTGCAAGTCCGTCTTAAAAAAGCGGGCCATACTCCAAAAGTTGATTTGGACATACTCAATGCTGGCGAAGATTGGCGGGACAAACTCGATCTTGAAATTCGCCAGTGTAAAGTACTGATATTAGTAATTTCGGCGGATTCTGCTGCATCGGAATATGTTAACTATGAATGGGCTTTTGCACTTGGTGCTGGCCTCATCATTATTCCAGTAGAATTAGAGTCGACAGAAATTCATCCTCGCCTGACGCCACTGCAAAGATTAAATTTCACCAATAAAGCACGTCCCTGGCAAACATTATATGACCAGTTAGACAATCTGCTATGCGCCGACCCAGATACAGGTATTTCGATTCCAGTTAATGCTTCACCAACTATTAAGCGTGCTATAAATGCACTGGATAGCCTCCATACGAATGAACAAATTGCGGCAGTTGAAACGCTATCGCAGATTGATGATCCACAGGCTAAAAAACTGCTTATCAAAGCGCTCAATCACCCTGTGAAAACGGTACGAATTTCCGCAGCTGAGAAATTTCCTGATCAAAATGATCCTGTAATTCTTCCAGCTTTATTTGAGGCTTATAATAACGAATTTAGAAATGGAATTTATAAACTTGATTCCGAAATGGAGAGGGAATGGGTCTGGAAATTAACGAGCTTTGGTAAGCTAGCAACTCCTCATTTCATAGAATTACTGAAAAACTCAGACCTGGAAGCACAATCTTTCGCACTCCGGTGTTTAAAGGAAATAGGTGACTCGTCTGCAACTAATGCCGTAAGCCAATTGCTTGCAAGTACTGAGGAATACATAAGGATGACGGCTGTTAATACATTATCCAAAATTGGTGACACAAGCATTGTTCCCAGGCTTCATGAGTTATTAGATGATGACAGTGATGATGTTAGGGCAGCGACCATTGACGCAATGGGAGATTTAAACGACAACACGGCCAGCAGTCTTTTTATCGATTATATTGAACACGAGCCTTCAAAAATTCGGGCAGCCTCAGCTCGTGCCCTGGGTAAAATTGGAGAGCAATCGGCATTGCCTTCACTTATTTCATTGTTGGAGGATACAGAATCATATGAAACTCGCTGTGCAGCTGTTGAAGCACTGGGTAAGATCGGAAATAAATCGGCAATTGCAGCAATAAAAAAAATATTTAGTCCCAAAGATTTAGGGAGTGAGTTTGTAAACGAAATTGCTACGGCATTACTCCGTTTAAAAGATCTTGAGTCCCTGCCGGAAATTACCAAGGGGATCATATCGTATCGTTCGGGAACCGGACCAGCAGACGCCATTATAGAATTAGGCAACCTGAGTGATGCCGGTGAAACAGCATTGTTAAGTATTCTCAACAATAGTGACAATGGCTGGACTCAACATTGGTGTATTGAAACGTTAAAAAACATTAATTCAGAAAAGTCGCATGAAGCAATTAAATGTTGGCGACGAACTCAATAGGTTTTTTTATATTTTTAAAAATCTCTGTACATAAATACTGTACTACAGGGAGCCACCTGAGGTAGAGAGCGAAATACCACTCTAATGTTGCTAATTTGCATCGGATTAGGCTGTTTTCTAGTTTGAGGAAACAACATCAACGAATAGAACTTATCGAAGTAAAAGCGAATGGCAATGGAATACTGAGGCCAGGTAAACAGCTTCGAGTAATTTTTTGAGTCGAAAAAGAACAGGTGCTGGTACAGGTTGTTAGTGTTACAGCCCATGATTACAGAAAGAAATGATATGAAAGATTTCAAAATTGCCAAAAGGCAGATTGACGTTAGCACTGGCGAGTCAGTTCGCATAATCCGCGAGCTGCAGGAGATGAGTCAGAATGAGCTCGCAAAACTGGCTGGCATTCCACAATCTACCATCTCAGCCATCGAGAACGATAGGCTTTCTAATACTGGTTGCGTCGGTCAGTTTTTTTAAATCAAATCAATTCATATGAATGCATTTCTCTATACTGGAACGATCCTGATCTGGGGTACAACCTGGCTGGCAATTGCATTTCAGGTGGGCGAGGTAGTGGTAGAGGTTTCAGTGTTCTACCGTTTTTTGCTGGCAGCCATGATCCAGGTCTTCCTGCTGCTTGCTGCTGGCAAAATTAAATGGGTACCCTTTCGTGAACATAGGTGGTTTGTATTACAGGGCTGGTTTCTGTTCTGCTTTAATTTCCTGTTGTTTTATAACGCAAGCGTATACACCACCAGTGGATTGATTGCGGTCGTTTTTTCTACCGCAACACTATTTAATAGTGTTAATGGATTTATATTTCATCGCCAGTTGCCGACCTTACAATCGGTAGTTGGCGCAATGCTTGGTATGCTCGGTGTCTGTTTTATTTTCTGGCAGGATCTGATGGCAGGTAACTGGTCGAGTAGTAATTTGGCTGGATTGCTCCTGTCGATAGGTGGCACCTATTGTTTCTCTTTGGGTAATCTGGTTTCTCAGCATCAGCAGAAGCAGGGCAGAGACGTTATCACTGCGAATACTTATGCGCTGGTATATGGATGTGTTACTTTAGGTCTCTGGTGCCTGTTGCAGGGGTATGCATTCGAGATTGATTATTCAATCAGGTATCTTGCATCGCTGGCTTATCTGGTTGTTCCGGGTACGATTGTCGCTTTCACTTTGTATTTGAATCTGGTTGGACGAGTTGGAGCCGACAGGGCGGCTTACTGTACCGTACTTTTCCCTGTGGTCGCTTTATTTCTATCCACTATTTTCGAAGGTTACCAGTGGACCTTGCTATCTCTAATCGGAGTCGCCCTGGCACTGGCTGGAAACGTGGTCGTGTTTAGCAAGAAAAGCACAGGCTAAAAGCAGAGCAGGTATCATCATCTAGGCCTCATGCACCGCTTCTGCAGCACGCATAAATGCCTCAACGGGTGTCTTCGGTTGATTGGCGGAAACCGACGATGGCAGTGCAGTATCAGGTGCTTCGACAGGCTGAGCTGGATCTTTGTCCTCCACTTTCTTTTTGTTTTTGAACAGCCCCATGCCACTTAACATCTGACGGCTTTTCATCAAAGACATAACGGTATCGAACCAGAACGGTCCACCGAGACCAATCAGCATGCCGGACAGAAAGACGAGTAGTGCCCAGTTAATCGCTTTGCCAATATCATCTGCGAGGATTGTTAATGTCCGAGTAACTCCAGTTTTCACTACCTGTAAATCTTCCCCCAGGTACTTTTTACAATCAGTGTCGGGGCTTCCAGTCGCACAAATCGGGTAATACTTCTCACCTACCGGCAAACCTTCTGTAGCGAGTTGCGACATCTTTTTTGAAGCCTCGCTCAGGGCCCTTTTCGTTTCACTGGCGGTTTTCTGGAAAGAAGTTTCTTCTTTATTAATCTGTCCGGACTGGTCTTCGATTTTTTTGTAGGCATCCATAATCGAATCTGCCTGCGTCACCCATTTCTCTGTCAGTTCGGGATCGTGTAAAAAGCCATTGAATAATTTTGCCGAATGAATATTGCCAAAAAATGCCAGGCAAACAGCGACAAGAATGGAAATAAAGTGAGCACGGCCACGAAAATATGCCCGTGCGTTATCGCCAAAGCGCTCGAATTTCAGGGCAAATTCATCGATCGTTTTCTCGGCCTTTTCCTTACCCTCGTCAATGACTTTCCTGCCTATAGGTGTTTCTGCAAGTCGCTCAATAAACTCGACGGTGGAAAGGCTGTCTACAGTACGCCCTGGACTGACGCCAAAAAATCCTTTTTTGCGAACTGCCCGATTACCCGTAAATGCATTAGTAAAATCCTGTCGTTTAATTTCAGGAACTTCCGGAACGGCGTCATTTGACAGCTTTATACCTTTGCGACTCGCCCACTGCTTGACGATTACATCGTCGTAGAACACTTCGATCATTTCATGGAAACCGCGCTGACGCAGCCTCAATATACGATGCAGTGCCTCTACAATCACTGATACCAGGGTCGAAAAAACCAGCATCGATAAAGCAAATGCCAGACCTGCTTCCAGAACCGCCATGTCCCCTCCTGCAGCTTAAGATTATTCTATTATTAAATCACAGCGGCGGATAAGTTGCTATTTCTTGAGGATGCTGAGGGGTGTAATTCACTTTTTCTGCTACCGAACCTTTGTATAAGAAGATTGATCTTCAGAGTTCAAATAAAATGCAGGTAATCACTGATCCTCGGGATATGGCACACTCCTGATTCTCTAGAAATAGAAAAGTGGAAAATACTATCGTGAAATCGCATGCCCAGGTCGTCGGTGGAGTCAGGCACGATGTTGTAAAGTTACCTATTAAACTGCCTGCTGGCAGCTGTGCCTGAAGTATAGGGGTCTGTTAGTTTTGTTTTAGCTGTTGATGCAGATCGAGAAAGTCTTTTGCGTGATAATCATTGTCAGCTCGAGCAGAAACATCCTTAATATTATTATTACCAAACTCCAGTGGTCTTTCGATATATGCCGTTCGCAAACCGCAGTCTCTTGCCGCTTCGAGGTCGTTGTGGTGCGCCGCCACCAGGATGACTTCTTCAGGTTTAAGGTCGAAGGTTCGGGCAACACCGAGATAGGTGTCGGGATGGGGTTTATAGGCTCTGAAAACCTCGGCCGAGAGAATACAGTCCCAGGGTAAACCCGCGCGTTTTGCCATATTGGTCAAAAGGCTGATATTGCCATTCGATAAAGTAGTAATAATGTAGCGGGATTTCAGGTTTGTCAGTCCTTCGACTGTATCTGGCCAGGGATCTAGTCTATGCCATGCCAGATTCAGGTCAATTTTTTGATTCTCGCTCAATTCGGTTACACCAAATTCAATGAGTATCTGATCGAGAATCATGCGATGCAAATCGTCTATCTTTGTCCAGCCCAGCTCACCCGACATGACGCGTTTCATCGCGGGTGCGTAACCGGCTCGCCAGGCGAGTGTGAATTCATCGGTGTCAACTCCCAGGTCTAATGCTTCGACTTCGCGCTTGATTGAACCGTGCCAGTCGACCACGGTGCCGAAGACATCAAATGCTAGTAATCTAATATTTGCCATAGCTCGGCAGTTTAAACTGCTTTAGTAGATTTACCCCAGAACAATTGCTTGCAAAGAATACTGAACAGGCTCTCAGGCTGTATTGCGAGCAGCCGTTAAATCACTTGCCGAATCGCGTTAAATAACTCAAAAAATCATTTAATTTTTAAGCCATTGATTTATAAGAATTTAACTAAATAATTAATTATAGAGAATCAATTCCCGAGGCCATTGTGTCCAAGATGCCGCTTCTATTACTGGGCCATTTCGAATGTTTGCTGTCATCCGGTGATCCCGAACAGGAACATTTTGACGATGGCGATATGGCCATGCATCGATCTACCGGCACCAGCAATATCAAAGCCTGGCAACTGGTGCTGGCCGCAGTTGATTTGCAGGACACTTATATTCAAAAAATTATTCTTGAGGCGAGATC
>JAAEOZ010000245.1 GCA_024222685.1 Gammaproteobacteria bacterium
CTCGATGAAGTCACAGAGAGCATCGTCATCGGGCAGGACTGGGACGATGACGTACGCGTGGTTTTGTTTGTTGTTCTAAAACAGGCTTTAAAACTAGACGAAGCCCTGACGAAGAAAATTCGCCAGACCATACGTGAGAAATGTACACCACGTCACATGCCCGCGAAGGTTATTCAGGTCAAGGAAATCCCACGAACCAAGTCTGGCAAGATAGTCGAGCTGGCGGTACGCGAGGTGGTGCATAACCGCCCGGTAAAAAATATTCATTCACTGGCCAACCCTGAAGCACTGGAACTGTATCGTAATCTCGCTGAATTGCAGGTCAACTGATTGGACGCCAGAACATCCCTGTTTAACTGGTTGCTTTTGATGTGCCTGGTCATGCTGTGGGGCACATCGTTCGTGTTTACATCAATTTCGGTGGAAACTGTCGATCCGTTATCGGTGGTGTTTTCCCGCGTACTGATTGCTGCCGTGATATTAACCAGCGTGGTTTATTTCAGGGGACAAAAATTACCGTTTAGACGCCGGGACTGGCTGGCATTCATAATAATGAGTATCGCCGGCAATGCTTTACCTTTCTTCCTCGTCTCCTGGGGACAACAATGGGTAGACTCCGGTATAGCCGGTATGATTATGGCAATAATGCCGTTGATGACCATGTTGCTTGCCCACTATCTGGTCGAAGGCGAAAGGCTTAATCGATATAAAATTACCGGTTTTTTATTCGGAATTTCCGGGGTTACGCTTCTACTCGGACCCGTATTTGGCGGTGGTGGTCAGGCAGTTTTTGGTGGCATTGCTATTTTTGTTGCGGCTAGCTGTTATGCGGTGAACACTATTCTGGTTCGGCGCCTGCCTCGCTTTAGTCCAATGGTCGGCGCTGCCGGCGTCATGGTTGCCGCAAGCCTGATCCTGTTGCCAGTGTGGTGGTTTCAAACTACTCTGAACCCCGATCAACTCAGTATGCGTTCTGTTAGCTCGGTAATCTGGCTGGGAATAGGTCCGACTGCGATTGCCACTATGATTCTATTTGTCGTCATCGAACGGGCTGGGCCAACTTTTTTGTCTACCATAAACTACATGATACCGGTAGTCGCGTTTTTTGCCGGGGCCTATATTCTCTCCGAACCGGTTGCCTGGACGAGCATAATTGCGCTCATTACTATTTTAACCGGCATCGCTCTGACGCGCTTTCGATCAACTCAGACCCAGAGGGCTGAATCGTCCGCAAAAGCCTCGATATAATAGTGTTCGACTTTAAACATATTTGTCGCCTCCAGAAATCGGCTTTGAAGTTATTTAGCAGGCTGGATAGATTGTAGACTGATAACGTATCCGAGCCAGTGATATAAAAATTGTAGGTGGTAGAATTATTCCGTCTGCTTAAGACCAATGTAAAAATAACTATGGAGAGAACAATGTATAAAGCTACTCGAATTATTATTCTAACTACTGGATTAATCCTGGCAGCACCGGGAATTGCAGCCGATAAAGATCCAAATTTAAAACTCATCAAAGCCCGTCAGGGTGAAATGCAATTACGTTCTTTCAATGCTGGCCCGTTATTCGGTATGGCAAAGGGCAAGATAGCTTATAACGCGGAACTGGCGTCTACGCTGGCCAACAATCTGGCCACGCAGTTAAAGCTGGATATGGGTCGCGCCTGGCCTAAAGACACCGATAATGTCGCTTACAAGGGCAAAACTACCGCCTTACCAAAAATCTGGACGACCTACCCTGATATCGCAGAAAAAGGCAAGGCCTACGCCAGGGCTGTAAACGAACTGGCCGCTGTCGCGGGTAATGGACTCGATGCTTTGAAAAGTAAAATCGGTGCATTGGGTAAAGGCTGTAAAGGTTGCCACGACAACTTCCGTAAAAAGAAATAAGGCGGTTAGTCATCCTGCTTCGAGTGTTATTATCAGAAAGAACTGGGACCCGGTGGCATTAATTGTGACACTGGGTTTTCAAATTACATTAATGTCTTCAATTTTATTTTCTCGTGTAACATTAATAGCGCTCATAGCTTTATTTCCTGTTACCGGGTTTGCCGAGAATGCGGCCGATGAAGGGTTGCTGGCTAAAGGTGAGTATGTATTTAGGATCAGCGGATGCAGTCACTGCCATACCACCGAAGACGGCAAACTATTAGCCGGAGGACGCGCGTTGGTAACACCTTTCGGAACCTTCTACACCCCGAATATAACTCCACACAGAACTGCAGGGATAGGCGCATGGACTGCAAGGGAATTCCGGCAGTCATTACACCTCGGCATTGCACCGGATGGTAGCCACTACTACCCGGCATTTCCCTATACATCCTATACCCGAATTACCGAGCAAGACATGCTGGCTTTGTACACTTACATTCAATCACTGCCCGCTTCCGATCAAGCCAGTCACCCGCATGATTTAGCCTGGTTTCTGCGTTGGCGAATTACTGCCCACTTTTGGAAATGGTTATTCTTCAGGGCGGGCGAATTCCAGCAACATCCCGCTCAAAGCGCACAATGGAACCGTGGTGCATATATTGCTGAAGCCATGGCGCATTGTGGTGAATGCCATACACCACGCAATCTTCTCGGTGCGTTGCGCTCTGGTATGGCATACGCCGGTAACGCGGAAGGACCGGAAGACGAACTGGTACCGAATATCACCCCCGACGAGGAATCCGGTATTGGTAACTGGAGTCATGGAGAACTGGAGTCTTTTTTGAAATTCGGAGAACTACCAGACGGCGAATACGCGGCAGGCTCGATGGAACCAGTTACCCTGGGATTACAGAATCTGAATCCGGCTGATCTTGAGGCACTAATCGTTTATCTGCGCGCCCTGCCGCCGATAAAAAACCACGTCAGGAAATAATCCTGGTCGATTAGAGAAGACTTATCCTGAGCAACTCTCTGTAATTGCAACTGCCGCAGATTTAATGTAAAGGCTCCCGAAATAAGATAACTTGGTGAGTTAGTCGCCGAACTGGAAAAATTTCGTTATATTGTCCTGGCACAAACCAGTTTATAACTGGAAAACTATCAAGGCTCTAACTGAAAAATGCCTGAACATACTATTCTTCAATTTATTCTAATCTTTTCAGGCGCAGCGCTGTTCGCCAGTATTTTCCTTTATTTTAAACAACCAATTATTATTGCCTACATCGCACTTGGAATCGTTGTCGGCCCCAAAGGACTTCAGCTGGTAAACGATGCGGAACAGATTGAACAACTCGCCCATATCGGCATCATTCTGCTGTTGTTTCTAATCGGCTTAAACTTCCAGCCGACAAAGCTCATCGGTTTATTCGGCCCTATCGGACTCCTCACCCTGTCGACCTGCCTAATATTTCTACTACTTGGTTTATCTGGCGCATCTATTCTGGGTTACTCATTAATCGAAAGCGTCATCATAGGCTCGGCGTTGATGTTCTCCAGCACTATTGTCAGTCTGAAATTAATCCCCACAACCCAGCTGCATCATCACCACCTCGGCGAACTGATGATTAGCGTGTTGTTAGTACAGGATATCATCGCGATCATACTCATTGTTCTGGTCACCGAAGGTGGTATGAACAGTATCGCTTTGTCGGTTGCTTCACTACTACTCAAACTGGTGGTGTTAAGCCTTGGATCGTTTCTGTTCGTTAAATACGTTATTACCAAACTACTGTTTAAATTTGATGTTATTAAAGAACACAGCTTTGTCATGGCACTTGGCTGGGGTCTATTTGTAGCAGGTGCCGCTGAAATGCTCGGGCTCTCCCTGGAAATGGGTGCATTTATAGCGGGAGTTAGTCTGGCTACCGTGCCGATAGCTCTGGTTATCGCAGAAGAGCTTAAACCATTGCGCGACTTCTTTCTGATTTTGTTCTTTTTTTCTATCGGTGCAAATTTTGATTTAGTCGCTTCCCAGCAACTAATCTGGCAGGGACTGTTTTTAACAGCGATTATTATGGTCGCCAAGCCTCTGGTTTTCAATTATGGGTTTAAAGTAATTGGCGAAAAACCGGAGCATTCAACTCAAATGGGAGTCAGACTTGGTCAGGCCAGTGAGTTTTCACTATTAGTTTCATTCAGCGCACTGGCTTCAGGTCTGATAGGAAAGCATGCTTCCTCACTCATCCAGCTTGTTGTGGTCCTCACTTTTGTTATTTCAACTTACTGGGTTGTCAATAAATACCCCACTCCCATTTCCCACAAAAGCGGTCAGCGAAAAGACTAAGGAACCTCTGGCTAATTCGAATATGACTGTCATTGCGACTGAAAATGCTCCTCGACAATAGCTCCTGCATTGTTCTACTAAGTTACATCCCTGTAACGATGTTTTTACAGCATACATGCCTTCCATGGTAAAAAGCATAGCGTTGCAATCTTTCACCTGAAATTCAGATGGTTAAGATTGCCACGTCGCTTTCGCTCCTCGCAAAGACGAATTAATCAGAGGTTTCCCAAATATTAATCACTCATTTCAATCTCTCAATTTATTTGATTATAAATACAACAATATGCTGTATGACCGCAATAACGCACGAGAGTGAAATTTTGTTCCTGGATTTGGAGGCTTTTTTTAGATAAATATTTAGGGTTAGATATTAAAGCATTCAATCAATAACTGTGGTATTGCTTCTTGAACATCAGCCGTATGCGCAGCGATTAGCGCTCTGGCACCGACGGCACCTTCCATAATTCTCGTAATCAATCCTTGTGGATAACTAGTCGGCCCTGAATAAACTCCTCTACCATGGGCGTAAAGTAAAATGGTTTGATGCCTTAACGATATGGGTTGGTGGCGTGTCATATAATTCAACAAACTCACGCGCCCAGTCATCAATTATTTCTTTCACATGGCCATGCCAGGTAATATCTTCTATATTTACAACCGATGTTTTATCCTGCTGTCGATCTGCAAATTTAAAGATTATTTCCCTGGTGCCAGCATCCCTGATACGCCCTTCAATGGCTACGCTACCACTACCTGTGAGGCCTAATGTTTGAACACCCGGTATTAGATAACCAATAATATCTGCCACTATGCGCATAAACGCTTTAGTTGGGACGAGCTCCACCAGAGCAAGCTCGATAATCATCGTATCTTTTCTCGGTGTTTCAACAACTTCATGATATTTGTTGACATCGTTTCGAATTGTAGATTGGAAGCTTTCCTGTAAGTATGTTGCAATAATATGCCGCTCCTTTTGCAACTTCGATTTTGGTTCCAGGTTGAAGTTGTCCCACCAACTCATTTTCAGGATATGAGCAGTATCGACAGGCGATACAACAACACTAGAGTATTTAGACCAATCACAACCTTGCTTCTGACACCATATACGATCAAATGGAAAACGTTTCTGATTTAATATCATTAACTCAGAATACTGAATAAAACCAGAATCTTTGGCTGGGTCCGCTTTTAAGTTTGAATTCAAATACGAACATGCTGGTAAGCCAAATAAGAAAATACTAAACATCAGCGGTGTATTATAAAATCGAAAATAGCAATGCATGGTTCGTGACAAGTTGCGACGTCGTTTCATTGCTACCTGCCTGGTTATTTGCAGTAGCAATCTAAAAACACTGTCTAATTAGCTGTATTGATCAGTCTGCAAGCAACTGATCAAGTTCTTTTCTCACGGCGGAGTAATAAGTCTTCCAAAAGAACATTTTTGGAGTGCGAAACTCCTTGAAATCAGCTTCTACATAGTCTTCATCTTCAAGAACCATTTTATCACCAACATTGTCATAAAAAAGGATTCCCGGTGTCCTGTCCAGGCTGAAACGGGATACTAAATCTTTTTTCAGCTTGGTTTGGGGTTTCCCCTTTTCAACCACTTTCACCATTCTAAAGGTGAGGTGATCCGAGTAGTTCTGAGAAACATATCGAATTAATGTTGCAACTCGTTGAGAAGGCGCATCATTGTTGGAATAGAAAAATACAACCTTAGGATTCTTGCGCCCTCTAATAGCTTCCCAATACCTGTCCATTGATAATGGGAGCACTGGAGCATCTTCCAGAATTTCATCTACCGAAAGCTTGACCAGCTTTTTTACCTCAGACATATTTATGTCTCTTGCCAATGAATCAGCCAGATTTATTACAACAACTAATGCTATAACTAGAAAATTATAAAAATAACTCCTCATGAGATCCCCTCGTATGATTTTCGCTAAGTCAACCACCAGTTACTTTAATAGTATAAAAATTAAGATATCCCAGCAATCATTCGAGCCATATTTGCATACATGAACTTCTATCGTAATGGCCACGGTGCGCCCAGCCCGGGTCATACTCCAAAGGTATATCGGCTCCCCAGATTTGCACCGACGATTTTGTCTGGCATGCGGTGACGCATGGTCTCGATAAAGTCTCGACCTGTGCAATGCATCGGCAGCACCACATCGGGATCAAGGTCAGCCAACGCGTCGACAGTGTGATCGATATAATCCTGCTTCGAGGCAGCGAGGTGAAAGCCGCCCACTACGGCGTGAAGTTTGTCGACACCGGATGTAGCCATAGCTGACTTAACTGAATTTACGATACCAATGTGGCCGCACGACGAAATCACTACCAGCCCACGTCCGCGAACAATATAACAGAGGGCATGCTCTTCCGGATGATTGTCAGTGATCAACTTGCCGCGTCGTTCGTCCTCCGTGAAATGATCGGGGCTCTGGACCCTGGTGGGACTGGTGGTCCGCTCGAAAGAGTCGCGTTCAATAAAACCGGAGGTAAAGGAGCCGTCAAGAATATGTGGTTTCTCGCAACATACCGACTCAATCTTATGAGCGAATAGCGTCTCACGACTGAGCTCTCCCCAGAATGCCAGACTCGGTGAGTCACTTTCAGGTTCTACTGATCTATCCTCCTCCCATCGAGCCGCGAAGGCATCCTCTCCACCGACATATAATGACATGTCATCTCGCATGGTTTGTCGATGTCGCTGTAAAAAACCATCAAGGCCGCCATAATGGTCCAGGTGACCGTGGCTAAGAACCAATCCATTGAGTCTGGCTGGATCGATGTCCAGGAGGTCGATATTGCGATTTATGACTTCGGGAGTCCATCCAAAATCCAGCAGGTATTCGGCCCGCTTACCGTCAGCCAACGATGCCAGGTGCAATGATAAACCCCATTCAGCGGCTAGTGTATGCATAATCCTGCCCGGAATTGCTCCGACATGCTCAATGGTAACGCATGGGTGGCTTTCTTTGGGAAGAATGGCCTCGTACCGGGAATCGACCACAACTCGAATAGTGAGACTATCCACGATGGGGGCTGTGAATGGCGATTGCTTACTCATACTCCGTCTCCGCGACAATTTTCCCAGGACAAACTTCCATACCATCGCAATCTGCACAGGCATGGGAATAAATCATATTGATTCTCCTCTAGTTTAAAACACAATATTACTCTACTTCTAACCACAGGCTATCGTTTGTCTTTATAATTATCGTGATGTAATAAAAAGAATGTATGCAAGATTCGCCAGCGGCGAGTTTAGGCGTCTACATCAGAGAACAGCGAATGGATACCAGTAACTGATCTAGTCTGGGGTCGTGGTTTTATTGCACCGGGCGGTGAAGCAAACGTGGCCCGTATTGTGGAAGGTATAGAATTGCGAGGTAAGCGGGTGCTTGAACCAGGTTCAGGCGCAGCAGGTGGCACTATTGCGTTAGCCAGAAATCATAGTGCAAATGTTGTCGGCCTGGAGCTTGAAGCGCCTCTCGTTAAACTAAGCCGTGAGCTGGCAGCAGAGGCAGGCTATGCGGATCAGGTTGAATTCCGTTGTGTGAAGCCTGGCCCTTTACCCGTCGATGACAACAGCTTTGATCATTTTTATACCAGTGGTGTGGTCTGCCATATTGAGGACAAGCAGTCACTTTTCGAGGATGTGTTTCGAGCATTGAAACCAGGTGGCTGGGTGCTGGGTTATGACTGGTTTGTAATACAGCCAAACGCCGCAATTGATTCCTGGATGCAGGCGAGTAATTTGCACCTTTTTACCAGTAGCCTGCAGGAATATACCGATGCTTTACGTGCGGCGGGTTTCGATACAATAAGCAGCGACGATGCATCTGATTGGTATCTAAAACAGGCTGCCAATGAGTTAACAATGCTTCAGGGTCCCTGGTACGATCAGGCTGCAGCGATCAGCAACCCTGAGATTCGCGACAACATTTTACATGAATGGCAGTGTCTGAATGCAGCCCTCGCCACTGGAGACTTCAGGCAGGGATATTTTCGTGGTCGCAAGCCGGACTGATAGTACATGAGTGTCGCCAGGTCCGACCCAATAAGACAATAAGACAATAAGACCGCTCAGTCTCCAGCGCTCGACATCGCGTTATCGCTGCATCGATCCAGTCGGTTGGCAATCACGCCGAGCCATATCGATCCAATCGCAGTCAATGCAACGATAATCGCATAGGGCATGGCGGTGCCGTCGTGAAAGACGCTAACCAGCATAGCGACTATACCGGCCAGGCCAATTTCAATGAAACCGAATGCCGACGCCGTGCTACCGGACGAACCCTCAATTGCGCTCATCGCCCGGGTGGGTACCACCGAAAAAATTGGCCCGAGTCCGAAGGCGATCAACAGGTTGCCAAGCGCCAGCGTCAGATGATTGAGCCCATTGGTGTATTCGAGCACGGCAATCAACACAGCGCCGATCAGCATAACTGTGAGACCAAGGTTGAGAAGGCGAATCGCGCTGTAGTGCTCGGCCAGTTTCGCCGTCAGTGTGGCACCGGCAAAATACGCGACGACGATCACGGCCTGGTAGTAGCCGAAATGTTCGAC
>JAAEOZ010000246.1 GCA_024222685.1 Gammaproteobacteria bacterium
CGCAAGCTATTTCCCAGGGGCGTTTGCCGTCATGATATTGAGCACCGTATTTGTCGGCATATTCAGAAATTCGACCGCGCTTGACTGTTTTTAACTCGATGACATAGGCGAGTTTTTCGTCGTCGAGTCCATCCGGGTCGTGGATGTAGCCGGAGGAGTCAGACAGAGTCACCACTTTAGCGCCAAGAGCCATGAGCTTCTTGGCTGCGAAGGTTGCAACATTGCCAGAACCAGATATGACGGCTAGCTTGTTTTCAAGTGACTCATTTCGTTCTTTAAGCATATCCTCGAGAAAATAAACAGCACCGTATCCGGTGGCTTCCTGTCGTACCAGGCTGCCGCCATATTCGAGACCCTTGCCGGTTAATACCCCCGTGAATTCATTGGTTAATCGTTTATGTTGACCGAACAGATATCCAATCTCACGGGCACCGACGCCTATGTCACCTGCGGGTACGTCTGTATCGGCACCGATGTGACGCGATAACTGGGTCATAAAAGCCTGGCAGAAGCGCATGACTTCACTATCAGATTTGCCCTTCGGGTTGAAGTCCGAGCCTCCCTTGGCTCCACCCATGGGCAGGCCGGTGAGGCTGTTTTTAAAGGTTTGCTCGAAGGACAAAAACTTGAGTGTGCCAAGCGTGACATCATGATGGAATCGAAGACCGCCTTTGTAGGGTCCGATCGCATTGTTACACTGAACTCGATAGCCTCGATTTACCCGCACATTGCCGTCGTCGTCTTCCCAGCATACTCGGAATGAAATTACCCGATCGGGTTCAGTCATACGTTCGAGGATTCTCGCCTTGCGGTAGTGAGGTTTATCGTGAATGTATGGGATGATGGTCGCGGCGACTTCATGCACAGCCTGATGGAATTCTTCTTCACCAGGATTGCGTCGGATCAGTCCGTTCATGAAACGATCCAGTTCCTGATCGATGCTTAAACTTTCGTCATAACTCATGGGATTTCTCTTTATTCTGGTGGTCGGCAGTATTAGCCTCCTCCCGCCTGGTTTATCTACCCTTGTTCGAGCAAACTCCTCAAATCAATCACCGCAGCATTAGCGCGCGATATATACGAAGCCATCACCAGTGAGTGGTTGGCGAACAGGCCAAATCCGCTACCGTTTAAAATCATCGGACTCCACAGTGTTTCCTGAGTGGACTCGAGTTCGCGGATAATCTGACGCAGGCTGATCAGCGCGTTTTTCTTTTCCAGAACCGATTCGAAGTCAAGTTCTACCGCTTTGAGAAAATGAATCAATGCCCATGCCGCACCGCGAGTTTCGTAGAATACATCGTCGATTTCAAACCAGGGTGTCTTGACATCGAGTTGCTGAGCGGTCCTGGTCGATTGAACGGCTTCGGCATCTCCGGCCAGATCGGTATTTAATCGGGTCTGTCCTACGCTTGCGCTGAGTCGCTGCGATAGACTGCCGAGTCGCTTTTCGACCTGATTGAGCCAGTCCTTCAGATTGTCCGCACGGGCATAAAACTGTGCCTCCGGATTTTCAGGATTTTGCAGCCGGTTTAAATAGCCGTAGAGTGCGTCGATACCTTCACTGTATTCGGACTCGGTGGCGGGTAAAAACCAGGATTTACTATCGAAGTTGAATTGTGGTTCGGCAATAATCAGGTCGACATCCTCGGTAGATTGTGACTGCGAGCGACTATAGTCATTTCTCATTGAGCGAGTTAAATCACGCACCTGTACCAGTACACCGAATTCCCAGTTGGGGATATTATCGAGAAAAATCGAAGGCGGTAGCTTGTCATTACTCAGATAGCCACCACGTTTATCGAGTAAAGTTTCCATGGCGACAATGGCGGCGCTGGTGGTATAACTGCCTGTCGTGATTTTGGCAGTTGTTTCAGGCGCTTTGAGAAGGGCTGCTTCGCTGACATCGAAACCGTCGGGTTCTTCACTCCAGTAAATGCCAAGGGCGAGAAAAAGCAGAATGATTACCACCACCGGTAACGATAGCCAGCCGAAGAGTCTATTACCGGAGTCGCGTCTGTTCCATCGGTCTCTCAGGTCGAGGATCTGGTCTGTTAGTTTTTCAATCATCGTCTTGATTCGATACCTGATTCATGCCACATTGCCGTCATTATATATGGATTAAAAATTATGTCAGGAATCATCAAAAAGATTTTTAAATTACTGGCTTATCTGTTGCTGGTAACGGTAGTTTTTATTGCTTCAGTAACGGGTATTTTTATTGCTACATTCGATGCCAATGAATACAAACAGGATTTATCCGATCTTGTTCGCGAGCAGACTGGCCGCGATTTGCAGTTCTATGGAGATGTCGGCCTGACTTTTTATCCTGCCCTGGGTATGAAACTCGGTGCGCTGAGCCTGTCTAATGCGGCTGGTTTCGGTAGTACTCCGATGATTAAGGTTAATCAGGTCAGAATCAGTGTCGATGTCGCCTCGTTAATTGCTTTCAGTCCGGAAGTCGACCGACTGGTGTTACGTGATCTGGATATCAATTTACAGAAGAATGCGAAAGGTGTGACCAACTGGGATGACCTGACTGCACAGCAAGCCGAAGCACCTGAAACTGATACAGCCGAGGCAGAAACGGATACCGATGATCAGTCGATGAGCATTACTGGTGCCTTCGGTGGACTAGACATTGAGAATGTCAGGCTTTTGTGGACGGATAAACAGGCCGGTGTGGAATACCGAGTCAATGACCTCGATTTAAGAACCGGACGTATCACGCCGAATTCACCATTTTCGTTAAAACTACATGTTGCTGTGCAAAGCGGTAGTGAGATCGACGCTGTACTTGATCTGGATAGTCAGGTGCATTACCTGCTGGAAACAAATCGTCTAAATCTGAATGAGGTTGATTTAAAGCTCTCCGCGAAAGGCAGCCTGATGCCGTTCGATCCGCTCAATATCGGTGTCGGCATGGCCAGTATCTCGGTCGATCCGAACGCCCGTTCAATCGATCTCAAGGGATTGAGCCTGGCACTGAATAACCTGTCTATGAGTGGTGATATCAATGTTGCGGACTATTCCCGCTCTGCGGTGGCTTTTAAGCTTAGTGCCGACACGCTGGATATTGATGAGCTATTAGGAACGCCTCCGCCGGGTTCGCAGGTAGAGACTGTTGAGCCCGAAGTGGTTGAAACCGGCAGTGCAGAGGATGTCGAAATAAGGCTGCCAATGGAGCTGATCCGTTCGCTGGATATTGAAGGCAGCCTGAGTATTGCAAAACTGAAACTGCAAAACCTGTGGATGCAGCAAGTCAATATCGGTGTCCTGGCTAAAAACGGAATAGTCGACTTGAAACCGTTACAACTGTCTCTATATGACGGTCAATTTGACGGCGCGATTCAAATTAATGCTAAGGGTAAGGTGCCGAGATATCAGGTTAGTAAAAAGTTGAATGGTGTGCAGGTCGGAAAATTGCTCACCGATTTCACCGGCAAAGATAAAATGAGTGGGGCATTGACGGCTGCGATCGAACTTCGCACTGGCGGGGAATGGCTTAGCGAGCTGAAGAAAAACAGTAATGGAAAAATGTCTCTGATATTTAGCGATGGTGCTATCAAGGGCTTTAACCTGCGTTATCTGGTTGACAAAGCCAAAGCAAAAATCAGTGGTAAAAAACCACCGGATGAATCTGCACAAAAAACCGATTTTTCTGCACTAAGCCTGACCGGCAGAATAGTCAAAGGCGTATTCAAAAGTGATGACCTTAATTTACAGGCACCCGCCTTGCGCGTTGGTGGCAAGGGTAAGGCGAACCTGAATAATGACACTGTCGATTATCTGGTGAAGGCCAAACTGGTGGATACTCTAAAAGCTCAACAGGCAGGAAGCGTGGATGACCTTAGTGGCCTGTTAATTCCGGTACGTATTAAAGGTCCTTTTACTGATCCGAAGATTGACGTTCAGCTCGACGAAATGCTGAAAGCGCAGAGCAAAGCGAAAATAGCGCAACAAAAAGCCAAACTTAAAGCACAGATTGCAGAGGAAAAAGCGGCGCTGAAAAAGCAGATAGACGAACAGAAGGCCGCACTCAAAGCAGCGAAGCAGAAAGAAATTGAAAAGCAGAAGGCCGTGCTCGAGGCAAAGAAAAAAGCTGCCGAGAAAAAAGCTAAAAAGAAAGCAAAGGATAAGCTGATAAAACTGCTCGAATAATTCGTGGCAGATATCAGCACTGCCATTGCCGGGCCTTTGCTGGAATGGTTTGAACGCCATGGCCGTCACAATTTACCCTGGCAGATCGACAGGACTGCTTATCGCGTCTGGCTGTCGGAAATTATGTTACAGCAGACGCAGGTGGCAACTGTCATACCATATTATTATCGATTTCTCGATAGTTTCCCGACCATAGAATCGCTTGCCGATGCCGAAAGTGATCGAGTCCTGCAGCACTGGCAGGGGCTTGGTTACTATGCCCGTGCGAGGAATTTACATAAGTCGGCGCAGCTGATTCGCGATCAACACAATGGTAAGTTTCCTGAGAGCATGGATGCGGTAATGGCGTTGCCGGGTATTGGACGTTCGTCGGCCGCCGCAATTCTAACCTTTGCCTACGGACATAGTTGGCCGATACTCGACGGCAATGTTAAGCGTGTACTCGCACGCTATTTTCAGGTGCCAGGCTGGTATGGACAAGGTAAAACGATGAAACAACTCTGGTCGCTGAGTGAGCGAGTAACGCCACAATATAAAACCGGTCAATTTAATCAGGCGGTGATGGATTTGGGCTCGATGGTTTGTGTCAGAACAAAGCCGTTATGTGAGCAATGCCCGTTAACTGCTGGCTGTCTAAGCTTTAAGCATAGAACGCAAAATCAGTACCCTGAGAAAAATCCAAAAAAAGATAAACCACATAAAAATACTTTAATGCTGTTACATCGCTATCGGGATCAGGTGCTGCTCTACCGAAGACCACCAACAGGAATCTGGGGTGGCCTGTGGTCATTGCCGGAAGTTGGTATTGCAGATGAAATAGACATGTGGCAGGAAAAGAATCTGTCGCTACGCTCACCCCACCTGTCGATCAACGAAAATATGATAAGGCATCAATTTACGCATTTTAGTCTGGATATATCGGTGGCTGTATTTGAGTTGAAAACCTTGCCATCAAAAATAGTTGATAGTGACGATTGTGTTTTTGTTTCGCCAGCAAAAATACCACTATATGGTTTGCCAACACCGGTCAGGAAAATTTTAACTGGGTTGTGCCTTGCAGAGGTGTAATTCATAGCGCCCGTTGAGGAGGCTTATTGATACGATTAATCGCTCAGAGTCTGTATCATTACACCCGGATTTTGTACCCCTCTAGCTCACTTGCTTCAATTCTTCACGTATAACTTTACGCAATGCATCTTCTAATGACTTGTCATGAGTCTTGATATAGTCACGTAGCGCATTATTTATCAATGTTTGATAATTGCCACCACCCGCAGCATGAACCTGCTGTTTGAAGTGTTCAATAATATCTCCATCTAATCTGATTGTAATACGAACTTTATTTGGATCAGACTTTATTACTGATCCGCGTTTACCTTTGCTGAAGTCTTCACTCATAATCCAGGCCTTTATAATATTGTTTTGTTTCGCTTCGATTCGCTTTTCGAGCTGAAATAATACGCAAATGCTCATTTTCACGATAAGTATGAATTACATAGAGGATATTTAATTTAGGGCCCATACCTAATGTTTTGAAGCGCTGCTCATTGTGATCAATATCTTCTAATGTTAGTGCGTTCTCGTCTTCGAGCGCAATAATAGCATCGGCAAAATCGATGTCATGTTTGTGTAGATTTTCAGCTGCCTTGCCTGCATCCCACTCTATATTCATTAATCAAGTGTATGCACGATTAGTGCACATGTCAATATCGACTTGAAGGAGTGCTAGTTTAAGCAGGCAAAAAAGATTTCTTGAAATGCTACAACAACTCAGTATAGAGACGCCTTGTAGGGCATGCCATTAAATGCCAAATGGCACGCCGCCACTCACTGGCAGGTTTATGCCCGTTACATAGGTCGAATTCGGCCCTGCAAGGTATACAACTGCATCGGCAACATCCTGCGGAGTGCCAGCGTCACCTACTGCAACTCGTGCATAACGCTGTTTTTTCATTTCCTCCAGCGACAGGTTGCTTTCTGCTGCCAGACGGGTATTGGCTGCCTGGTGCATATCAGTATAGATATATCCTGGGCAAACCGTATTGCATAAAATTCCATCGGCGCCAAATTCAGCGGCCAGTGTTTTAGTCATTCCGACAAGTCCGTGTTTCATCGCAGTATAGGCACCAAACCCCGGCTCTGCGCCCAGGCTGCCGGTTGAGCCTATATTGATGATACGACCGCCACCGAGTTTACGCATCTGTGGTATTACTGCCTTTGACAACATCATAGGACCAAGAATATTAACGCGAAAACTTGCCTCCCATTGATTCGGTGTAGTAGACAGGAAATTACCGGCTCCAATAATTGAACCGGCGTTGTTTACCAGTATGTCTATTTGGCCATACTTGCTAAGTGCTGTCGCAACACAGTGATCAATTTCTTCAGCATTTGTAACATCCAGATTCAGCCAGCTAGCTGAACAGCCTCGGTTCTTTAGATCTGCAACAAGTGCTTCGAGAAGACTGGATCTGTCATGGCATTCATCGCCCATTTGAAATTCGCCTGCGATATCAGTCACGATAACCGTAGCGCCGTTGTCAGCAAGACGATGAGCAATTGCACGACCGATACCGTTTGGAGCCGATGCTCCGGTAACGAGTGCTACTTTTCCTGATAATTGCATGGTTTCAACTCTACTGTTAATGGGTGATTTTTTTGTTTTACGCTTAACTGTGGTTCCTTTTCAGGGCGGATGAACCAGACTACTGATATCCCATCAGCTCCATATAACCCCTGCCTATGGGCGCTCCCTGCTCATCCTCGACCAGCACCACCCCTTCCCAGTAAGGGAAACTTGTCCCCATCCATTGTTGATCATATAGCGGCCTGACATGCAGTTCTCTATCCAGTTCAGGTAGCTTGATCAGCCAGTCCAGGGGTAATCTTATTTTTTTGCTTACCGAGGTTTTTATCGGCCGCAAATTTAGCTCTGATAGATCAACTTCATCATTGCTTAAATGGCTGAACCTGCCATCAAGGTCAATCCAGCTAGCACTCAACCAATGCTCGCCATCATCGTGACGCAGTCGGTAAAGCATGAGTTTATTGCCATCATCGAGATGTAATGAAAACCAGTCCCAGCCCTGTTGGTCCGGCGCCAGCGGTTGTGAACTCCACTCTCTGTCAAGCCAGGCAGTGCCGGTTAGCTGAGTTTCACCAATAGTTCCGCTTATCTGTATTTTCGGCTGGCTGTAGTAATAACTTGCCTGACCTTGCTGCGACTTTTGACTGTAACCTGCGTCACCGTGCAATATCCAGCTATCATTGCTTTTTAACTGCATATGGATTTCTCTATCCGCAATGCGAAAGTCCAGAGCTGATGGAAAGAGTGAATCGTTCCCTGATTGCCACTTCCAGTCATCAATCCATGCTTCAAAATTATCATCAACAATGACACCTGCCTGGCCGATACCACCGCGCGAGAATCGTTGCTCGAAATGATGACCATGCGGAGTCGAGATTGCAGCATGCGCCATCCATAACTGATTATTTGACCAGCTCTGCTGTTCAGCTTTTGCGGCCAGTGCCTGTCGGAACAATGTCCACTGCAAACCCCATTGACGACCCTGAGAATCCCCCAGGTTGGCGGTAATATACCACCACTCGATGCGATACTCGGGATGTGGAGCATGGTCGGCCGGGAATTCGAGTGTTTTACCCGGTAAAACTCTGGCGAAGCCTTCGCCACTATTGCGAAGTATCTCAAAGTTATCAGCAGCAAAGATGCTGGAACTGAATATGATTGACGCGATCAACGGCCATTTCATGCCAGCTCTCCAAGTTGGGCAAGGGCTGTTGGTAGCTGGCGGCGAAGTTGTACACCGGCCAGCATCAATGTTGCTGCAACAACCATCAGAATGATGGCCGCGAGTTGCCAGGCCGGGGTAATTTCCCAAAGCATCGGCATACTCCAGCCAAAACTGACGATATTGAGTTTGTGAATCAATATCCAGCTTAATAATGCACCGAGCGGAATGGATAACAGCCAGGCGATACCGACAAAGATTACAATCGGACAGCTGATAATCATCATTTGCTCGCGCCAACGAATGCCGATAGCACGCCATTGCGCAAATTGTGGCAGACGCTCCTGCAGGATCGCCAGTAGTGAGGCGAGTAATGCTATTGCCGCGACAATCATAGTCAGGGCATTCATCGCAGAGGTGATCGCAAAAGTCCGCTCAAAGATTTTCAGCGACAATTTACGTATCTGGCTTTGTGAGATCCAGTCACCGGTAGTGGCGCCAGCCGCTCGCATTGCAGTTTCGGCGAGTTGAATAGATTGCTGTGGCGGATTAGACGTCTTTAACCAGAGCGCAATGCCGCGAGAGCGGGGCGCAATCCATTGCCTGCTGACTTCGGCACGAGAAAGATAAAATTGATAGTAAGGCGTGCCATAATCATAAAAGAATCCAACCACGCGGTACTGCCTGAGTCCCCTGTCAGTTTCCAGTTCGAGATTTTCACCCAGTTGCAATCCGCCGAGATAATGGGCCTGTTCATTGGCGAGGATATTGTCTGTGCGTTGTCGCCATAGTTGCAGGGCATCTTCTGGACTCTCTCCAAGCCATTGTGCCAGTGGTAATTGGCGGCTGTCCGGCGCTTCGCTATCAACCCCTCGAATAAGTGTCTGTCGGCCCCGCCATTGGCTGCTGATACCGATACGGTGATGACTATACGTCAGCCATTCAGAGGATTGCTTTGGATCGGTTAACTGCTCCATATCGAGGTCGGGTGAACGAACATAAATATCCGCACTCTGGCGAATCTCAAGCCAGCCTACAAAGGCCTGGCGAAAGCTATCAACCAATGTACCGACACCGAGGTTAGCTGTCATCGCCAGCATCAGTGCCATCATCGCTGTGCGTAAAGTGGGTAATTGCAGCCAGCTGTCACTGATCAGCCAGCGAGACAATAAACGCTTCTCGGGAATGCATTTCGATAAAAATACAAGCGCCAGTGCAAGCAGGGCAGGTAATATCCAGGCTGCAGCAAACAACAGCAATCCAAGCAGGATAAAACCACTCAAAGCGTCGTTGAAAAATGGATAAATTACTGCTGCCAATATCACCAGAATGACCGATCCAGCGGTCAGCCATAATCGCGAGCGGCGTTCGTCAAGAGGGCTGCGTGTAATTTGATCGGCTGGAAGGCTGTTTCTGCTTAGTAACTGATATAAAGGCAGGCCCAGTGCCCAGACTAATCCTGCCAGGGTGATTAACCAGGCCTTGATCAGCGTATCGAGTTGCCAGATGATTTCAGTTTCCACGATTGCATCATAAAGACTTTGCAAACTTGCACCGAGGCCGGGTAATAACCAGTAGGCTATTTGCAGACCAATGGCCGACCCAAGAAGCGTGCCGACTAGACTCCAGAGTAATACTTCCAGAGCGATTGCTGTTGTAAGCTGGCTGGCACTGACCCCCATTAAACGCAGTGTCATAAAAGTAGGGCGCCGATACCAGAGCGAGAAGCGAACGGCATTAAAGACGATAAACAGTCCTACCGCAAATGACAGCAGGCTCATCGCGCTTAAGTGAGTATGCAAGCTTTCGGTTAACTGAGTCAGATCCAGATGCTGTTGATTTTCCACCAGCTTCAGAGTGCGAGGCAGAATATGTTGCAGTCGATTAAGCTCATCAGGATTTATATTACCAACTGCAAGGTAGCTGAAATGTGAGCGCTTCAATAATTCAAAAGCTGCGGCAATATCCATAAAAATCTGCCGGCCCTGCTGTTCGTGATTTTGTATAACTGAAGGAGGTAGTTTGCGACCATCGCGCAATTCTAATCGATCACCGGTGAGCAGACTGAGCTCATCGGCCAGTTGCTGCGGTACCCAGGCCCGATAGGGCGGCTGTATCAGTTCCAGCCAGTCAGATGTTGATTCGGGCAGGGCCTGCGTTTTGCTGCTGTCTGGACGGCTCGCGGGTAAAGCAAATAAATCGGTGGCGATAATCCTGATCGGGTCACCCTCGGCGGTACTGACCTCACTTTCTACAACTGGAAAAACCTGTCGAAAACCGGCCCGGCGCAATTTAATATAATCTGCCTGCGAAACCCCCTGACTGGTCTGACTGCGAATCCAGTGACTGGCCTGAACGCCGAGTAATGAATCGGCCCGCGCATAACTTAACCTGGCCTGTTGATTGACAATTTGAACTGCACTCCACAGGCCTACGCCGGCAATTAACCCGGTAAGCAAAAATATGGTTTGCCAGCGGTGCCGCCAGTAATGACTGAAAACAGCCTTTGATACCCACAGCAGGCTAGGCTGCATTGAATTCGTCCAGTTTGCCATTGTGCAGCAAAACCGATCGATCCAGAAATCGAGCCATTTGTCGACTGTGCGTGGCCATAAGCAGGCTGCTACCGGCATCTTTTACAAGATCACAGAACAACGACATCACTTCGAGACTTGATTGTTCATCCAGATTGCCAGTGGGTTCGTCGGCCAGAATCAACGCTGGTCGATGAAGCAATGAGCGAGCAATGGCGACCCGTTGTTGCTGGCCACGTGAAAGCTGGTGTGGCAATTTATTCAGCTGTTTACTCAGATCCAGCCGGTCGATCAAAAGGGATTCGTAGTCGGCATCGTATCGTCCGCAAAGCACGGCCTGAAATCGAATGTTGTCGGCAATGCCAAGTGTTGTAATCAAATGAAACTGCTGAAAAACCAGACTGACGCGATGGCGGCGCATCTCGGCCTTCTGGCTTTCACTCATTTCACCCGGATTGTCGTTATCGATCAGAATTTCCCCACTGTCTGCAGCGTCCAGCCCGGCTATTAAATGCAATAGAGTACTTTTGCCACTACCGCTTTCACCGAGTAATGCTGTTGAGGTGGCAGAAGGCAATTCAAAGTCCAGTCTGTCAAAAACGATGATATTGCCTTCGGCCTGTTTAAACGATTTGCATAAATTAGTAATTGAAAGCATCGAACAAAAGCAGCTTGATCCATATCGCAGAAAGTCTTATCGATAATAACACAGGGCATCGCCGAGCTAATCAGTTGTCGATATAATGGGCTTACAAACCGCTATACGGAGTAAATATAAATATGCCGGTCATTTGTGATATTGCTGACCTCAAGAAGCAGGCTCAGCGCAAAGTTCCGCGTATGTTTTTTCAGTACGTAGATTCAGGATCCTGGAGCGAAACTACCTATCGGCAGAATTCGCATGATTTTGGTGATTTCAAATTTCGCCAACGTGTTGCGGTGGATATGTCGGATCGTTCATTGCACACAGAGATGATCGGGCAACCGGTTCGTATGCCAGTAGCACTGGCGCCGGTCGGGTTAACCGGTATGCAACATGCTGACGGTGAAATCAAAGCAGCTTTGGCAGCGGAGAAATTCGGCGTACCATTTACACTGTCGACGATGAGCATCTGTTCTATCGAAGATGTTGCAGAAAACACCAGCAAACCCTTCTGGTTTCAGTTATACGTCATGCGGGACCGGGGATTTGTGCAGAGTGCAATAGATCGGGCGAAGGCGGCCGGTTGCAGTGCATTGGTACTGACTCTGGATCTACAAATACTGGGCCAGCGACATAATGATTTGCGCAATGGTCTGAGTGCGCCACCGGCTTTTTCGTTTGCTGCGCTTATACAGCTTCTTGCGCGCCCAGCCTGGTGTATGAATATGCTAACAACAAAACGACATAGCTTTGGCAATATCATCGGGCATGTAAAAGGTGTCGAAGACCTGTCTTCATTAACGGCGTGGAGTAACGAGCAGTTTGATCCGCATTTGTGCTGGGATGATATTGAGTGGATAAAGAAACGCTGGGGTGGCAAGTTAATACTTAAGGGCATACTCGATGTAGAAGATGCGGAGATGGCGGTAAAAACCGGTGCTGATGCAATTATAGTATCTAATCATGGTGGTCGTCAGCTAGATGGTGCACAGTCCTCTATTGCCACTCTGGCACCGATTGTCGATGCGGTCGGCGATGATATAGAAGTACATTTCGACGGTGGCATTAGCTCCGGTCAGGATGTGCTTAAGGCGATTTGCCTGGGTGCCAAAGGTACTTATATCGGGCGGTCTTATATATATGGGCTTGCTGCAAACGGCGAAGCAGGCGTTAAACAGGCGCTGGAAATCATCGAGCGTGAAATGGATATTACCATGGCGTTATGTGGCGAGAGATTAGTGACAAACGTGGGGCGCCACAATCTGGTATCAGCTTGAATTAATCTTATCTAACTCTCGTTGACGTAAATCCATGCGCCGTACTTTACCGGTGGTAGTCATCGGCAGTGCTTCAACAAACTCAATCTCTCTTGGGTATTCGTGGGCTGACAATCGTTGTCGTACTGATTGTTGAATATCTGCAGCGAGCGCTTCGCTAGCAGAATGATCCTGCGTCAGAACGACAAATGCCTTAACAATTTGACCACGAAGCTCATCCGGTTTACCGATTACCGCGGCCTGTAATACTGCGGGATGTCGGATTAATGAGTCTTCGATTTCTCCCGGGCCGATGCGGTAGCCTGCGCTGCTGATAACATCGTCCTTGCGCCCAACAAACCAGAGGAAGCCGTCTTCATCGCGGTAACCGATGTCGCCGGTACGAAACCAGTTTGCGGTAATTTTTTCCTCAGTGGCGGTTTGATTATTCCAGTAGCCGAGGAACATCACAGGGTCGTTGCACCAGGCTGCCAGTTCGCCATGTTGACCAACATCGACAACTTCACCCTGATCATCGATTACATCGACGCGGTGGCCGGGGTAGGGCTTTCCCATTGAACCGGGTTTTGGTGTCATTATTGCCGAGCAATTACCAACCAGATAATTAAATTCAGTTTGTCCCCACATTTCATTTATGGTAGTACCCAGATATTCCTTTCCCCAGTGGATTAATTCTTCGCCAACCTGTTCGCCAGCACTCATTATGGCGCGCAAGCGAATGCCTGATTTATCTCCCAGTCCGGGAACTGAGCGCAGCATCTTGAGTGCTGTCGGCGGAATAAATGCATTACTAATATGATAATCTTCAAGTAAGGCGACTGCTCTTTCCGGATCGAATCCACCGCCTTCGAAAGCGAGTATTGGTACACCATAATTTAAACTCGGAAGCAGGCCATCCCACAATCCCCCGGTCCATGCCCAGTCGGCAGGTGTCCAGAAGACATCTGAATTTTTTGGAAAAAAATTCTGCGACATTTCAAAACCGGTGAAATTTCCAATTACTGCCCGGTGCGCAATCAGGGCGCCTTTGGGTGGCCCGGTTGTTCCTGACGTATAAATCAGGCAGGCGGGGTCATCAGCACAAGTATTATGAATTTCAAACTGGGTTCTAGCCTGTTCTAGCAGATTCCAGAACTCCGTTCTTTGATCACCGGTCTGACATCCTATTACCTGTCTTAAATCAGGCAGGTCTGTCTGAAGAGAAAGAAGCTCCTGGTATTTATTTTTATCGGTTATTACGATTTTACAAGCACTGTCCCGAAGTCGATATTCGAGTGCCTCAGGGCCAAATAAAATGGCCAGAGGAAGAGAAATTCCACCTAGCTTATATATTGCAAGATGCGCAATAACTGTTTCAATTCGTTGAGATAAAACAATCGCCACACGGTCACCAGGTTTGACACCGAAATTTCTCAAGACATTGGCAAACTGATCGGATAATTTTTTTAACTGCCCAAAACTGTAAGCGGATTTATCTCCGGCCGCATTTTCGTAAAATACAGCAATTCGATCCGATACAGCCTGATGGCGTTCGCATACCTGATGTGCGATATTTAATTTATCTGGAATGTTCCAGTGGAAATTTTCACAAATTGCATCGAAACTGGTTTGAGCCGGGTCGATTAATGACACTTTAAATACCAACTATAATTTTCTTACTATTATCTTATCAGAGACCGGATAAAAAAGAATAATGTGAAAAATTGCCTATTTTATCGTTAAACTTTTTCACTGTTCTTAGTTCACGTTTTCTACTGTGCTATTCTGAATGGTGTAAACTTGGTTTTAGGTGCCCGCGAGTTTAGTAGTATTTGGTATTTAAGCGGATTAAATCCCTGAGGATTACTTGTGGTAAGAAATTTTATTAATAATAAATTTGGGAAGGAAGCCCTTATAGCTTTTATCCATCATAGGCATGGTAGGAGTAGTTCTTAAGATGAATAACTTCGATGACTGGTCCCAGATCATTTCAAAATATCTACATTCACAGGCCGATCCCTTAAATAGCCTGACGAAACTTGAACTAGAAGACAACGCCGCAAGAACTGCATTTATCCATGCAGTACTTGATCGTTTCCTGCCGGAGATATATGGCGTTGGAACCGGTCAGATAATGGACTCAGGTGGACGCTTGTCCAATAAAATGGATATTATTATTTATCGTCGGGATTTCCCACGTTTAGACCTTCCCGGATGTCGTGATATCTATATCTATGAAAGTGTGATTGCCACCATAGAAGTAGTTGGTAAGATGGTTAAAAGAAATTTTTTTGACGCACTTGATCGATGTGCTTCGATTGGTAATCTAGAACCGGATATAGATCGCAAGGTGATGACTGGTCTCGCAGCCAGGAATCAGCTAACCATGAATGAAAAAAGACAATACATACATCCAGACCCGATACGTACTGCCAGGTTTCATTTAATTGGTAGACCTGTTTCATTTATTTATGCATTTAGTGGTTATAAAACCAGTCCTAAGCAGCTCGCCGACACAATGCAAAGCTGGATGGATGCGAAAAAGCAAAATGACAATCCGACAGAGATGAAGGATTTACCTGCAGTTGTCGCAACGCATGGCTGTTTTGCCTGGCGAAACTCTGCTCCGTTTACCGTAAATGAGCATAGCCTGATGGGCATAGGAGCCGACTCTGCGCCGATACGCCTGGTTGTGCTTCAATTGCTGCATGTGCTAAGTCGAAGATTGAAGGTAACAACCGATGGTTATGGGTTAAAACCTGGGCTGGATGCCTATTTAAATCGGATGCCTCGGCCGAAAGTCGAAATTTATATCGGAAAGGCAAATAACCCCGCTATTTCCTCTGATGGCGTAGTTGAAAAATCCTCAGCTCAGGAAAAAGTAACGGCAACAGAAACAAAGAAACCTGTTACCAAAGCTGTACCTAAAAGTAATCAGACTGCTAAAGTTTCGCAAATAAATTCTGTTGGCACAGCTACAAAACAACAGGCAAAAAAAACTCAGCCTGCTTCGGTTAAGAAAGCCTCAGTTCCCCAGAAAATCTCTGTAGCAAAAGCGGTTAAAGATGTTGCTACAAAGCCGGAGATTAAAATTAGGAAAAGGCCTTCGATACCACCTGTTGTTAAGCGGGTGGGCGGCCGAAAGGCAGTATCTAAAACTCTCTCCAGTCTGAACCCTAAACCAGCAGCTGTTGATGCCCCCTTCCCGGTTCCAAATGCCGATATGGTTCCCAGGCTTAACCCCAATCCACCTGGGAGTGATGCCGAAGATGAAAAAGCAACGGCTAACAATAGATCATCAAGAATGGTCGCAGCCATCGATTCTGCCGGAAACAAATTTATGGATACAGTGAAGTTATCGATGCAGGAACAACAGAAGAAGCCGGCAAGCTCAGCTGAAGATTTTCTCGAAACGGTGAAAACGAATATAGCGTCACCAGAGCCGATCCCACATCTGCAACCAGAATCAGAACCTGAGCCAGAGCCTTTCACTTCAACTATTCCGCAATAGAAAAGTTAATAGCGTCAGGTTTTCCAGGTAATCTCTGTATTACTGATTATTCCGACTTGATTCGATTAAATGTTTATGAATGCGATTCAATTTAATCGCATGATTGGTAAATATCCAGTCTACTTCGCGATTTAGTTCGCGATAAAAGCAGGCCCGGGAGCTGACAAACCCGACACCTATCTTCTGTGCCTGCCTGCGGTGCATTTTTATACGTTTATTTGTCAACAAAAGATATTGCCCACTAATACCAGCATAGCATTTTTCAATTGCCTGTTGACTCAATTGGCGTAGATTCAGTTCAGCGACTGGCAGCATTGCGGAGTTTGGAACAATATTGAATAATTCGAACAACTCAGGGTGTAACGACAGAAGATGGAAGTCGATTGCCGGGGTCAACTCTCCCAGCAATGTGTTAAGCCGCGATCGTTGCAGTTCAATGTCAGGAAAATTTTCCTGTTTGATTTCGATCATCAAATGGAGTTTCTTGCCGTATCTATCTATCACCTGTTGGAGGCTCGGTATCAAAGGAACCTGTGATTGAATTTCTGCCAGGGAATACTCACTAATCCTGAGCGCAGAATTGAATACGCGTTTACAGTCGGTATCGTGGATTACAACAGGGTACAGGTCCTTAGTCCAGCGAATATCAAATTCGATGCCCCAGATATCCTCCTGGGAAACCTGCTCAAAAGCCGCCAGTGTATTTTCCATTATATCAACATTGTTGTGCTCTCCTCGATGCGACACGATTCGGCATTTAGTTAGCACAGATAGTTCAGGCGCTGGACGAGGCAAAATAGCAAAGATCGTATCAGCGGCACGCTGGAGATATTGTTCGAGGCGTAACGGTAATTGCATCAGATTCTGGATTTGATGCGTAATCTGTATTGATAGGGAAGATTATGAATGATTTCCAGTGTTCTTTCATCCCGCTGGCTCCCGTAATAACGCTCCAGGGCGGTAGTAAAAAAATTATCGTCGGCTGAGCAGTATTCAAATAATGTCATTGAAGATCGAAACTTCAAGTCATCCGGACTGCCGAAAATCTCGCGCAAGCTCCTGTTCTGTATAGCCAGCGTTACACTGACACATTCTCTTATGCGTTCGCCGAGTACCGCGTGAGACAAATAGGCATGAGCTTCTCCGGTGCCGCTGATGGCAAAGTATTGAGCCGTTTCACTATATCCGAGACCGGCTATCTGAGGAAACACAAACCACATCCAGTGGGATTGTTTGCGGCCGTTTCGAAGTTCATTCAAGGCTATGGTGTAGTGTTCTTCCTGAGCGTCGATAAAGCGTTTTAAATTGAATTCCATAAATTGATATTAATATAGTTTGGCGGAATTGTCTGTGGTGTGCGGTGGTCTATGGAGTGCTTGTAGACAGGAATGAGATCCGGTTTTGCAGTGAAACTCATAATGGATTTCTGTTTCTATTATGTGTCGAGCAAGGATTTATTTTTGCAAATTACCAAATATGTACTAAAAGTTATGTTATGTACTCAATGCAGGAAATCGTAACAGCCGCTCATCTGGAGCAGGATCAGGAACGCCAGAAAAGAGCGGGGCTGTTGATGGTTTTTGGTGGTAGTACTTTTTTATGGATGACCATAATCTCGCTTATTCTATATATTCTATAATCACTCAGCAAATTTGATAAAATCATTCCAGCTAATTCTGTAGCTGTACTCGCATAGATAAGCTTTCGCGTTCTAATGCTTATAAAGCCTTGCTTCTAACATCAGTTAATTGATCCTCGAGATTTATAATCTCCTGCCTTAATATTCGAACTCTATCAGCCTGCTCTGGAAGCGTTTCAATTTTACGAATCTGGTCGCATAAACTGTCGATCTTTCGAGCGAGTGACTTATCAATAGCGAGGTTAATATTTGCAGGTAAACGACTAGTACTGGCTCCTGTAATAACCTGAGCGTGAGACATATCTATTTTTCCAGGTATTTTAAAGCGTCCATCATAAGCAACAATGCAAAATTTCAGAATATCGGAAGGATGATATTTTTGTAGGAATTTGACTATAAATGCCATTGGTAGCGAGAGTTCCGGGGGATGTGTTTCTGAATTACTATCACTTACTCCAGACCATTTAGACTATTAGGGTTAATCGATGTTTTTCTAACAGTCACTATACCGGGAAAAAAGGAGTATATTCATCAGTGCTTAGCTAATGAACAGGTGAATGAAATGACTGATATAACGCTAGAAAATTTATTGGCATCCGAAAAAGTAGAAACAGCCGATTCACAACTGGTAATTCAGTTCCCCAACCAGAAGTTACCGGTAGGCCAGCATCGCTTTAGTTTGACGGTTGTAGATGACTCTGGCAATCAATCCAGTGCTGCTGGGGTTACTGTGATTGTAACCGATACAACAGCGCCAACCGCTGTACTCGATTTATTAGATGATCAGGGGCGTACGGTCACTAATGGCAGAATCGAATTCGGCTCTGGATTTGCCCTGAGTGGCAAAAGGTCAGTTGATATAGGTGGTACTATTGCGAGGTACATCTGGGAAATTGTGCCGCAATAGAATGAGAAGTAAATGCGACTCAATTAGACTCGAATCTACAAATGCTGTTATCAGAGTAGATGCCGGATTGCCGGCTGGTAAGTATATTATTCAGTTAAGCGTTATTGACGAGAATGGTAACAGGAGTAAACCTGCAAAGATAAAACTGAAGATTTTCAAGCGTCGTCGACGCTTGCGGAAGACCAGAAAAAAATAGATGCTGAAGTCAGGATTCGGCTTGAAATAGTGGTTACAATACCTGTCCTCTAACATCAGACAATTGATCTTCGAGATTTAGAATTTCATTTTTCAAAAACTGAACTCTACTAGCCTGTTCTGGAAGGTATTCAATTCGCCTGATCTGTTCGCTTAAACCGACGATTTTTCGACCTAGCATAGCTTCATCGATAGCTAAGCTAAGGTTTGCAAGTAAACGCTTTGTACTGGCTGGGCCTGATAGAACTTGAGCGTGAGACATATTCCCCTTCCTAAATATCGTAAAATATTAATCTTAGCCAAGTATAGTGAATTTTTGATTAATGCAAGGATGAATTTTTTGTAGGATTTGGATTACAAATTTGAAAGCGACAGAATTAAACGTAGAAAGATAGCACCCGTATAAATTAGCGGGCTAAATATCAACTTCAAGAAATAAAATTAGTACAGCTTTTGGACTTTGCCTGGTAATTAAGTCGTTTTTGCCGAAGTAAGTACAGGCGCAGCGAAAGAAATTTTATTGTTTGAGTATGCCTGCCCTTCTTGCAATCGACTCGAGTTCGGTCAAATGAAATTTGTCTATCTTTCCGAATACCAGGTCTTCTAGTCGATCTTCATTAATCCCCAGTCTTTCAGCTTTATCTCCTTCCATCGAGCCGAGGCGTCCCTCTATCAGGGTTAATAAATCAGACCTGGTTTTTAAGTCGCGAATTTCCTTTGGGGCGACAGTTGTCCTTTCCCACACATTTTCATTTTGCATGTCGACTCCTTTGTTTGAATGAATTCTATCATTTTGGTAATTATTAAACGCTAACATTGCTGTGAAATATTTTACTATTTGTTAATAGCTAACATGCCAGTATTATATTAATTCCAGTAAAAAGACCTGACAAAGACACGAAAATAATTTTAAATTAACCAAATCGACAAGAGGAATAAACCAATGACTGAAACAAACTCAACCAGGCTTCCGACAATGCTGGAGGCGGTTATTTCGATATTTTCTCTGGTAGCGGGTATCGGTATATCTATTTTCATTTTCGGCCTCGACCCACAAATTCCAATGCTTTTAGGTGTCGGTGTTGCCGGGATAATAGCCTGGCGCTGTGGTTACAGCTGGGATGCAATTCAGGACGCCATGGTAAAAGGTATCGGTAATGCCCTGCCGGCCATAATTATCCTGTTGGTTATTGGCATGCTAATCGGGGTGTGGATTGTTTCAGGCGTTGTCCCAACACTTCTTTACTATGGCATGAAGATTCTATCTCCCGAAGTCTTTTTACCTTCCGCACTCATTATTTGTGCAATTACATCTCTGGCCACAGGTACCAGTTGGGGAACCACGGGCACGATCGGTATTGCTTTAATGGGTATAGGTTCTGGTTTGGGTTTCCCTTTGCCTCTTGTTGCCGGGGCTGTCCTTTCGGGATCTTATTTCGGCGATAAGATGTCGCCATTGTCAGATACGACCAATCTTGCACCTGCAATGGCGGGTACCGATCTATATACACATATCAGACATATGGCTAATACATCAGGTATAGCTTTTGGGTTGACGCTGATTATTGAAATAGTTCTTGGCCTCAGTTATAGCGCTGAGGGTGGGGATTTGGTCAAAGTAAACGAAATACTTACCACTCTAGATAGTAATTTTATGATTAATCCGGTGATGTTGATCCCCCCAATCGTGGTAATGGTTGCTTCCTTCAAAAAAATCCCGGCATTACCCGGTATCGCAATGGGGGTGATTACTGCTGCAATAATCGGGTTTGGTCTTCAAGGTGTTAGCTTTGAGCAGATGATGAATGTAGGTTTTGCTGGTAACTCATCTGAAACCGGAGTTGCTTCGGTGGATGATTTGCTGTCCAGAGGTGGTATGGAATCGATGCTCTATACAATCTCCATTGTATTTGTCGCTATGATGTTTGGCGGTATTATGGAAAAGACCAATCAGCTCAAAGTGCTTGTCGCAATAATTCTTGAGAAGGCGGAATCAACAGGTTCACTGATTGCTTCAACGGTATTTACCACGCTCGCGGCAAATGTTCTTTTATGCGATCAATACATGTCAGTTGTTATGGGTGCACGAACCTATGCTCAGGAATTTGAGAGCCGCGGTATCCATGCGAAGAACCTGTCACGAATAGTGGAAGATTCAGGCACGGTTACAGCCAACCTCATACCGTGGAACTCCGGCGGTGCCTATCAGGCGGGTGTGCTCGGTGTAGCCACGATTGCCTACGCTCCATTTGCCTTCTTTTGCTGGTTATCACCTATTGTTACACTTCTTTTCGGGTTCTTTAATTTTAACATCCCGAAAATTGAGGATGATCCTGATACCCAGCTAAGCTCAAAAGACTGATATTGGTTTTTATCGAGGACTGGCATCGAGGATGGTTACCTCGAGGTGGTAAGTTATCCTGCTCATATGAAACAGCAAAACCGGGGCGTCGATATAACGGAGTTACTGTCAACTTGAAGGCCAGTCGATCTGGCTTTATCATCGATTCTGTCTCAGCTTTCGCGATGTTGAGGATCTTCTGGCAAACAGAACCGTTATATTAACGCTTTCTTTTTTGATAAAGCCTCGCGATGGAATATGTAGATGGATGACCCGATGATAACAGTAGCGCCGACGATGGTATATTTATCAGGAACCTCATCGAACAGGAAATAACCCAGGATTGCTGCATAGATTAATTGCATGTATTGAATGTTTCCAACCACGCTCGCTTCGCCCAGGCGAAGCGCCTTGACACCAACCCAGTTCGCAATAGTCGCTAGCACAGCCATTGCCAGTAATAATACTGTCCCGGTGAAATCTGGGGTTATCCATAACCAGAAAAGAGGCACACCAGCCAGGGCCCCAACAAACACGGACTGATAAACAAGCAACGTAGCTGTTGATTCAGTTTGTGAGAGTTTGCGAACCGAAATAACTGCGACACCGGCTCCGAGAGCACCAAGAATCGGAATGAGGGCGTATACATCGACTATCCCCTCAACACCTGGGCGCATAATAATCACTACACCAATAAACCCTGCTATCACTGCGATAATTCGATGTTTACCGATGGATTCATTGAGGAAGCTTAAGGCAAGCAAAGCGACGAAAAACACCTGTGCGAATCCTAATGTTATCGCGGTTGTCAACGGAAGAACTGCGACCGCCCAGATACTACAGGACAAAGCAACGAATGCACCGAGCAGGCGTGATGCATGTATTTTGGGGTGTTGGGTTATTAGGCTTCCGGGAAATGACTTTGCAATCGATGGGAGGCAAGACAAAAAGACCAGGACCTGCCTGAAAAAGAGAATCTGCAGAACGTGATATTCGTTGACAGCAACTTTCGCCATTGCAGCAACTATTGCGAACAAGGCTGTGGCAAGCAGTGCCCAGAGTATGCCCTTGACGTTGTCTGACACTGTGGTCGATCTTTGTTGCATCTGAATGGTGATTGCCATGGTCTCGTATTTCTTATAATATAATGGTATATCGGTACCATGGTACCAAGCTACCAAACATTTACAAGAAATATTTGTGGAGGTATTATTCAGTGATGACTGATATCAAGAAGATCGAACGCGTTCAAACCGGTGTACGCATAGAAAAACGTATCCTTAAAGTTCTGAAAGCTATTGCAGCACGAAATGAAATAGGGATGGGAGACCTCATTGAGGGGATTGTGCTGCACAGTTTTGAAGGACAGTCCCCCTTTGGGGCTGAGACACTAGAGTTCATCGAACAGATGCGAGCTGCTTATGGACTCGACCTGAGCGCGGCAGATAGTCACAATTTGTCGGAAGAGTAAGAGCCCAATCATATTTTTCGGGTAAAGGCGGATCGGGCCATGCGCAATGTCGGATTTCCTTTTAGTTGATCCAGGGGAAATCTCAAAATGAAGTACAAGCGATACACCGATTGTCGTTGGGCATTTCTCGCTCATTTCTGCATAATTTGCAATTCCCATAATTTTTTATTTTATGAAAATTAGTCAATAAGATGAATTATTCTGGGGTGTCAGCAGTCCACTGTCCTACGCGGAATACTACATATTCGGCTGGTTTTATTGGTGCTATGCCGATTAAACAAACCAGTCTGCCATTATCCAGGTCATTCTGGGTCATGGTGGTTCTATCGCATCGTACAAAAAAGGCTTCTTCGGGCTTTGATCCCATTAAGGCACCTGAACGCCAGGCAATGGTTAGGAATGATTTAACGGTCGATCGGATATTTTGCCATAGTTTTTCGTCGTTGGGTTCAAAGACCGCCCATTGCGTGTGACGCTCAATGGAATGTTTAAGAAAAATGAAAAGTCTTCTGACGTTTATATACTTCCACTCGGGATCGGAACTCATTGTTCTTGTACCCCAGACCCGATGACCTCTGCCCTCAAAAAATCGTAAACAGTTGATGCCGTTCGGATTCAATGCCTGTTGCTCGCCTTCGCTTACATCACGATTTAATCGAAGTATGTTTCTGATATCTTCGTTAGCAGCGGCTTTGTATACACCTCTTTCAATATCTGTTCTTGCGTAAATTCCTGCCACAGCACCTTCGGGCGGTATGCTAATGGTATGCGATCCTTTTGCGTTGGAATCAAGTGGATCGTCGATGACAAGCCATGGGTAGTAGAGGGCTGAATAGGATGAATCGTGTTGGGCTCTTATTTCCTGTATTGTGGAGAGGTCTGCATCTTGTTCGGCAGAGAGAATTGTGAAGCGGTATTTTTGTTTCTCGCAATGTGTAATCAGATGTGCCCGAATAATTTGCCGCTGATCGCTTTCGGACAAAGCAGAGTGTCCTGGAGCGGCTACGATAGCGATATCGTCAATTTCGGCCAAAGCCCTGAGCCCAGTAGCGGAATTTCCCTCACTATATCCTTTATAATCGTTGGGTACCGCAACTAAGCCATCGCTGCCACCAGTGAATGATTGTTTCCGATTTTCGGGTAACAACAAGTCGGTAAGGAGATTGCAGGCAAATACAATTTTGTCTGGCTCAGAGGTTGGTGGGTTATCCTCTTCGAAAAATATTTTCCTTTTCTGATCTGTTGGCGACTCAATTCCAGTATGTATATCCAGTTGTTGTAGTACCCGCCCGATGTAAACATCTGAATCCACACAAGTCGACAGGCCCTGGTACTGGTCTTCGCTATCTCCCCATGATTTAAGAGTTATTGTCACAGTGACTTTTTGTACGGTGTTGACCGTGTCATAGCAGTCCATGACTTCGATGACGCCGCTGCTTTCTCTAACTAGTTCAATACTGGTGGGACTAGATCTACTAACCCTTGCCAGGTAGATTTTATTGGCATCCAGTGCGTTAGGGCCGGTTTCCTCGATTGGGATTGTCTTGACTGGTTGAGAACCATTCGTTATTTCCACGACATCGCCCGGTTGTAGACCGTTGACCTGGTTGCTGGAGAGAATATTTCCACTTCTATTACCACTGATAGAGAGTACGAATTGATTCCCGATCAGCCCGGGGAATTTTGCCTTAAACCTGACCGTGCTAGACAGTATTTCGTTGCCTGTTGCCCGGCCCACATCAATATCCTGTTCGCTTACAGAATTGGATGAAGAACTAAATATTCGGGATATGTAAACGCGTTTACCACCGTTATCGAAGAAAAGTTTAACCCCGTGGGCGAAATAGTTTTCTACTACATCACCGCTTAAAGCCAGGCTTCCAAGGTCACCGAAACATCGCTGAAATTCATTGAACGAGGTTATCAATGTCGGAAGCCCTTTACTCGGTCCATACCGGCATTGCCCGACAAACCCCGCCGTCGAGGTTGATACTCCCTCAATCGATTTCGTGCGAAAGCCAGTTTCTTCTACATATACACCTGGTGCCAGGTATTCTGCCATTTGAAATACCCGGTGATATTGTTAAATGATTTCCTGTATCGGGTATACGTGAACAAGGTAGAGATAGAAAAATCCTAGCGACAACGCGAGGATAATTACGCCCAGAACGGGTGAACTGACTTTAACCCCTTCGGCGGACAGCTCAATTTTGTTTTGAGCTTCCAGTGTTTCGCCTTTCTGAAATTGTACCCATGCGAAATAAAGGCCCATTCCGACTAAAGTTAAAACTACAAACAGAATTATTTTTGTCGAAAGATGTTGCCACTCCAATACCCTCTGACGATGTTTTAATCCAAATTGATAATAATTCAGCCCGTTTTGATAGGCTTTCCAGCACATTGACCTGGTAGTTTCGTCATCGATATCGACACACCATACTGCCGGGAAAATTTTCGTTTGCCCATTATTACTCTTGGTGCCGGGAGGCACAGGGCCCTTTTCTTGTGGATTAAAATCATCGAGCCCATGTTTTGCAAAATCGGTCTCAGACTCGTCATCTACAAGTGCGTCGTCGGCAGCATAATGGCTGGTGATGCCGAAAGATAACACTACCAATATGAAGACTAAAGCCAGGCCCGGAACGCGGTTTTTAACAAGTGTAGACGATATATTCATTGTGCACCCAAAACATGGACTATGGCATCGCTTCTAGTATCAATTTGGCAAAACAAATCATGGGCGCAGACAGTGCGTTCTCTTCCAAGATACCTGTTAAAAACAGATTGATTGCCTGCCAGCTTCTGCACGATATAGTAGAGTCTCTGGTTTTGAAGGCCCCAGAACTGTCGGTCGTGAGAACTCGATGGGGGGGCTGGAAAATTTCGTGAAGTTACCGAATCACATTTACCACTACAATTTTCATCGGCTTGTGAGGAGGAGTTATCAGGCGGTTCATAATTTTCGAGGTTTCCAGTCGACACGCCACTGCTGTTAGTCGTTGAATTTCTGACGACACCGATTGCATCAATATAGGCTCCAGACCGGCCCCAGATGCCTACAATTGGGTTATTCGTCGTCCCTTTAAATTTGAAACTCCTGGAACCACCTCCACCACCCCACTTCCGGAATCTGCCTTTACTGGTTCTGATGTATATTGAATCCACGAATCTACCGCTCTTACCGCCGAATTCAGTGATAACTTCGCCTGAAGTAAGTTTGAATATACTCCTGTTTCCGCCATTACCACCAAAGCTACGTTGAGTAACATTGTTTCCATGTCGATATGTAAATCCAATACTATCTATATAGGCCCCGGAACGAATAACTACCATGCTTACTCGCCCTCCGGGTGATGCCATATCCACAAATGGAGTACCGCCGTTACCGCCGTACAAATTGCTGAATGCTACATTTGGAGCGGCAATGGCCATGTCGGATGCAACCAACACAAGGCAAATAGACAAAATTGTAGTTTTAAAAATCTTGTTCATCTCGGTTCCCTCGATCTGTAAAAGAAAAAAATAGCTTTGAGACAGTATACCTAAATTAATGTAACTCAGCTGATAATGGGGGATACACAGTAATGCCTGGAATAGTGGCGATTCCAGCGCCGGGATTGCTCTGGCACATGCTTAGAAAGCTGTCGCGGTTAATCTCGGCATGACTGAACTGCAGGATGCAGCGTATAATCTTGAACAGGCCTGCAATCAAGTAACTTTTTATTAAATCGAATTACCAGCTTATGTCATCTCTCATTAAACTCACAGAATATAGCCACGGCGCAGGATGCGGCTGCAAAATTGCTCCTGCAATGCTTGAAAGCATTCTTCATGGGCAGGTGGAGTTTGCTGCAGATAAAAATTTGCTGGTGGGCAATGAATCGAAGGATGATGCAGCGGTCTACGATATAGGCAACGGCGAAGCGATCGTCAGTACCACGGATTTTTTCATGCCGATTGTTGATGATCCATTTACCTTCGGACAAATAGCAGCGACCAATGCCATGAGTGATATCTATGCCATGGGTGCATCGCCAATGATGGCGATTGCTATATTAGGCTGGCCTACCTCAACACTGGGCGCGGATATTGCCGCCAGGGTAGTCGATGGAGGGCGCCAGGCCTGTAAAGATGCAGGGATTATTTTAGCCGGCGGGCACAGTATCGATGCACCCGAACCTATCTTTGGCCTGGCTGTCACGGGCAGAATTAAGATTGATTTTCTCAAGCAGAATAATCTGGCCAGAGCGGGCTGCTCCCTGTTCTTAACCAAGCCGCTTGGTGTGGGTATCCTGAGTACGGCACAGAAACAGAAAAAACTAAAAACCGAGCATCAACATATTGCAATAAACAGCATGTGTGAGCTTAATAAAATCGGTGAACAGCTGGCCAGGCTGCCCTCGGTTATTGCGATGACGGATGTCACAGGATTTGGTTTGTTAGGGCATCTTCTGGAAATCTGCCAGGGCAGCGAAGTTGCTGCAGAAATAGATTTTAAGCGGGTTCCGCTGCTGCATCCGGCGGTGGAGGAATATCGCCAGTTGGGCTGTATTGCGGGAGGCAGCAGCCGTAACTTCGACAGTTACGGGCATCACATTTCCCCCTTGAGCGAACAACAAAAGCAAATATTATGCGACCCACAAACCAGCGGAGGGTTGTTGGTTGCGGTCATGCAGGATGCTGTCGAGGATTTTAGTAAAATCGTGCCCGACGCTTATGAGATTGGTAAGACGGTTTCAAAAACCAATGAAAACTGGATCACTGTCGAATAGCGACCATCTGGCTCAGGAACAGGAGTATTTGATCGGATCGCAGTTGTCGTACAAAGTGATCTGGTTTATAGTCGCTACACACAACCGAATCCGGGTTGTGGATTGGCCACTTCTTTGTC
>JAAEOZ010000247.1 GCA_024222685.1 Gammaproteobacteria bacterium
ATCGACGAAAAAATGATGGCGGATTATCTCAGGCCTCTTGGTTATAGAACTGCGGTGATTGGCAAGACTCACAGTTTCAAGAATCGCTCGACAATGGCCGAGCTTGGTATCGACATGACTTCTGAACTGGCCAGGACAGCAAGAAGCGGTGGATTCGAGCCCTATGAACATCACGAAGGGCTTTACCCGGATCCAGTTCTGCCGGAGAAACAGGGCTATAGTGACTATCTTAGAAGTCTTGGATATGACGCTGTTAATCCCTGGGATCGATGCGCCAATAGTGGAATCGATATCGATGGAAAATTATATTCCGGCTGGAATCTCAGTAGTTCGAAATATCCGGCGGCAATAGAAGAAGCGCATTCTGAAACGGCATTTTGTACGCAAAGGGCGATGGATTTTATGGATGAAACCGGTGAAAAATCCTGGTGTCTGCATCTGAGTTACATCAAACCACACTGGCCGCTCATTGCAGCGGCACCCTATCATGAACTGTTTTGTGCCGAAGATTTGCAGACAGTAGTTCGTAGTGATCGCGAGCGCGAAAATGCACATCCCGTCTACCAGGCATTTATGCAGCAGGAGTATAGCCAGTCTTTTGCCCGCGACGATGTGCGCGAACTGGTTGTTCCTGTATATATGGGTTTGATAAAGCAGGTTGATGATCATCTAGGGCGACTATTTGATTATATGCAAACGCGAAATTTATTCGAAAATACAATGGTAGTGTTTACAGCCGATCATGGTGATTACCTCGGCGACCACTGGCTTGGCGAAAAAGATCTATTTCACGATGTGTCAGCTAAATTGCCAATGATCGTGGTTGATCCTCGTTCCGAAGCCGACTCAAGTCGTGGTAGTCAGTGTGAAGCATTTGTTGAATCGGTTGATATTTTACCCAGCTTCATCGAGTTTGCCGGTGGTGAGATTTGTAAAGAACGACTCGAAGGCAGATCGCTTACAACTTTGTTGCACCATAGCGGCAATGAAAGCTGGCGTGATTACACGATTAGTGAAATCGATTATTCCGATCGAGGGTCGCGGTCTTTGCTCGGGCTGGAGCCTTATCAGTGTCGGGGTATCATGGTGCGAAATCAACGCTGGAAATATATTTATCACCAGCAATTTGTACCCCAACTATTTGACATGGAGAATGATCCTGATGAACTCATCGATCTTGGTACTGATCGGCAATACCGCAATATCTGTAGTGATATGAAGGGGCTGGCTTTTCAGTGGAGGGATTCACTTAAAAGAAGAACTGGTATGAGCTATAGCGATTTAGAAAAACTGGGGCCGGAGACGGACGAGTCTCACGGTATTATTATCGGGCGTTGGTGACTTTGAATATTTCGGCTGTAGATTTCGCCGAGATATTTGACAGGAATTGCACTGCTAGTCAATAACGATTAATTCGCGGTCCACATGGCTGATTCGTTCACCACCGGTTTCAGTGACTATAAAGGGTTCTGACACCGCAGCACCGAAATTATCCAGCCACATACCCGACTGAAAATGAAAGCACATACCCGCCTGTAATTCAGTCTTATCACCGGGTCTTAAGCTCGCGGTACGCTCACCCCAGTCCGGGGGATAGTTTAATCCGATTGAGTAACCGACTCGACTGTCTTTTCGGTAACCATGCTTTTTCAACACAGCCTGCCAGATGGCCTCGACTTCTTCGCAACTAACGCCAGGTTTTGCAGCTTCCAGGGCGCGATCACCGCCCTCGACGATAACATTGGCCAGTTTGATAATTTCTCCGGAAGGTTTGCCAATATGCATGGTACGTGTTAGTGGCGCGTGATAGTGCCGCCGTGCTGCACCGATTTCCATGCACACAAGGCCGTTGTCGGGTAATGCTTCGTCGGTCCAGGTCAAATGGGGCGTACTGGTTCCTTCGCCAACCTGAATCAGCGGGCACAGGCTGGTGTAGTCACCAAATTTATTATCGAAGCCGGTAATCTGCGTATGGTAGACATCGGCGATTACTTCGAACTGGCGTACGCCGGGTCTAAGCCTGGAAATGGCCCTGTTCATAGTATCTGTAACAATGCGACCCGCTTCGCGCATATAGACCAGTTCGGCGTCTGACTTCACCAGGCGCGCCCAGTTAACAATTTCTCGATTGTCTGAAATTTTTGCATTCGGTAGCCCAGCTACAATGTGCTGATGGGCTCTTGCGGTGTAATAATGTGCGTCGAGTTCGACTCCAATGCGTGCCGAAGACCAGCCACGGGTTTTAATCAGGTCGCATAATTCATCGAATGGGTGCCGGGTTGGGTGGTGTACCAGTGGTTCAGAAAAACCGACGATATTCTCATGCGGGATATCGGTTGTAATTTGCGCTGATCTTGCATCCTGAGCGCGTCCGAACCAGATCGGTGAATTCTCCTCAAGATGTACTAGTACTGCCTGCGGTGTATAAAATGACCAGCCGTCAAATCCTGTGAGCCAGCCCATGCTGGCGGGATCCTGGCAGATTAGCAGATCAAACCCTGCGCTCTGCATACGCTGTTTTACTTTAAGGATGCGACTGTCGTACTCGGTCTTTTGAAATGGTTTGTTGTAGTTCACCAGGGGTGCCTGCTATTACCGAAATCGGCTAAATAAACTGGCTTTGATGATATCGATTAACCATCGATTGACAATAGCTATGGTTGGATTTCCGGTTCGTATTGGTGCAAAAATACTGGATCGCCGGGCTATCATCAGAATTATGAATTGATGTGATAACCTACGCGCTTTTATTTTTGACTTTGATATTACCAAGACATGACGATTACGGTTCCAGAAATTGACCCGCTAAGCAACATCCTGCCGGATGAGCCGCTTTTAATGATGGGTGCCGGGCCTGTGCCTATACCCAGCCCGGTGGCTGCAGCCAACGGTATTGTTATCAATCATCTCGGCGAAACCATGGCGCGGGTAACCGATCAGGTAAAGCGCATGGGACGCTACATATTTCAGACCGAATCGCAATGGTTAATGGGCGTGGCCGGGCCTGGTTCTGCGGCGATGGAGATGGCGGTAGCTAATCTGGTATGGCCGGGCAGGCGTGTTTTAAGTGTGTGTAATGGCTTGTTTTCCAGTCGTCTGGCTGAGATGGCAAATCGTGCTGGAGGTAAGGTCGAGAATCTCACGGTTGAAGAGGGTAGCGGTGCCTGTCCGGTCGCCATCGAAGCTGCACTCAAACGCTTCAATCCCGATGTGCTAACTATCGTGCAGGGTGAAACCTCTAATACCACGCATAATTTCAGGCTGCCAGAAATCGCTGCCCTGGCAAAGCGGTATAACTGCCTGGTAGTTGTTGATGCGGTCTGTACGCTTAGCACCATGCCGTTATATATGGATTTATGGGGAATAGATGCCGTCATAACCGGTGGTCAGAAGGGGCTCAGTTCGATTCCCGGAGTTTCACTGGTGGCATTTTCCGATAAGGCCTGGCAGCAGGTGTTAAACCGCTCAGAGCCGATGCGCCACTGGACACTGGATGCAACTCTGGCGA
>JAAEOZ010000248.1 GCA_024222685.1 Gammaproteobacteria bacterium
AAATGTGACTACTGAGGATGTCGGTAATACCGGTGCTTTTTTATGCTCCGACCTTGCTGCCGGAATTACAGGAGAAAATATCTACGTTGATTCAGGATATAATATTGTTAGTATGGGTGTGTTGGAATAGCACTTCCCACGATAATTACTGTAAAACATTATTTTCTAATAATTCAGATCCTCAGTAGGCGTTCTGATGACATCCGCCCGGCTCCCAACGACCTTGATTACCGACTGATATTCCTGACCGGCTAGCGAGGTTTGAAACACTTTTAGTTGCTGATCGTCTATTGAAGAATCTTCAGTGTCTACAGATAACAATTCGACCAGCGAATAGGCACCATTACCGTGCGAGACCCCCTGATATACTGCCCCAGCATCGGGTGAGGCCATCGTAAAAGCGAGTTTTGCAATTTCACTATCAACTGCACTACTACTTCGTTTAAGCGGCTCTGGTTCAACAATGTCAACATTCCAGTCACTAGCAACAGATTCCAGCGACATCCCTGACCTTAAGCCTTCGAGTGCAGATTTACCCGCTTCGCTGTTATATTCGCGTGACTTATTTGTTTTTATCTCTTCAACAATCGCATCGCTTATTTCTTCAAGGCTCCTGGGCACAGACTCTTTGTGATCGTTCAGATGAATAAATACAATTCGATTGTCAGCGAGTTCGATTGCCTCACTGTTTCGTCTCTGGTTTAATACGTCGGCTGAAAAAGCAGCATTTCTGATCTTTGACTCACTGGCAATTCCTTCACCTGCGACGCGGCTAAACCAGTCAGAAGTCTCTAACGCTAATCCAAGCTGTTCGGTGGCTGGAATTAGTGAATCTGGTTGTTCATAAGCAAGATTTGCAAGATTTTCCGTCAAATCGTATATCTGGTTTTCAGCAAGTTCAGTTTTGATTTCGTCTTCAATAGCAGCTCGAACTTCCTCAAATGATTGTATTTCACCACCTGATGTACTATTTAACTTAATCAAGTGCCAGCCAAAGGACGTCTTAATCGGTTGACTAATTTCATCCACCTCAAGATCGAACAATGCAGCTTCGAAAGGCTGTACCATCATACCACGTTCAATATCACCGAGGTTTCCACCCTCTTCGGCCGAAACCGGATCCTGGGAATGCTTCCCTGCCAGCTCTGCAAAATTAGCACCCGAATCGATTTGTGAACGAATTTCATTTATTTTATCTTCAATCTGAAGTGCATCAGCATCAATGGCATCGGCAGGAACTGTTAGCAGAATATGGCTGGCACTTCGAACTTCAGCACTGGTATAGGCATCTTTTGACTGATTATAACGATCCTGTAGCCGATCCATACTTACTTCTATATTTGCTTTTACGCCTTCCAGACTTAATTCAATATAGTCAATCTTTATCTGCTCATCAGTCATATATCTAGATTGATGCTCTTCAAAATAGGAAGATATTTCTTCCCGGTTTACTTCATACGATTCAGCGCTTAGAGGTCTGGTGATTACTCTTACAGTTCTGGTTTGATTTTTTAGCGATGCCAGCTTCTGAAAATCCTTTGGAATACCGAAAGCGGTCGCTGATATACCCGTCTTTAGTTGTTGCATCGCCTGAGTTCGACGAAGTTCTGATTCAAAGCCAGCCGTCGTATACCCTAATGAAGCAACCTGGCGTTGATAAATTTCTGCATCAAATTCGCCTTCGGTGTGGAAGGTATCCATGGATCGAATAACCTGATTTAAGCGCCTGTCACTAATTCGATAATTATTTTTTTCTACATATGACCTGAGCGCAAACTCTTCTACCATTTGAGATAGTACCTGCTCCTTCATCAGCGATTCATTTCCAAATGCTTCGGGAATAGTTCCGCCAAACATCTGA
>JAAEOZ010000249.1 GCA_024222685.1 Gammaproteobacteria bacterium
AAAAATTTCTGGTCGGTTAAAACCGGTAGCCACAATCTGAAATCCGAAAGCTTCAGGCGGGAAACCATTTATCGAAGGAAAATACCTGGAATTCAAGCGGACGATCCTGTAAGCCGATATCCGGTGCTACTAGAAGTGGTAGTACTGCTGATTCAAAAATCCAATGACGTCGTCAACTTCGTCGTCAAACCAGGTGACGCCCAGGTTGTCCTTGCAAAAACGAACCTGGGTTCCCAGTCTGGCCAGGTCCTGGACTTTTCTGTCTTCACGAGTGTAAGCGGCCGAATCGTGGCATTGCATGCATGATTCCGAATGCAGTTCACTGCCGTTATCGATGTCAGCGGCACCGGAAGTGGCCGCGAAAGTTAGCGCAACCAGGAACAAGCCAAAAATTTTCATAAGTATCTCCATTTTATCTGCCTGTAAAAATCGCGCGGCAGGCTGATGCCCTGTTTCGATCAAGGCTACCATATACTATTAACCCGGCGACAATATATATCGTCGCCGGGTTAATGATTACTGCTGCCGTGGCTGCAACTATTTCTCAGCGCTGTTAGCGGTTTTGCAGATACCAGTCGAGGGCTTTTGTCAGGCCCTCGGCAAAAGGATACGAGGGGTGGTAATCCATCATTTGAGTTAGGGAGCCTCTGATCAATTCATGAATGAACGTGTTGTGCCCAAAATGACCAATTTCTGCGTTGTGAAACTTAGCAATAGCCCTGCTATTACTTGCGTTCCACGCCTTGAACCTGGCCATTTTGAACTACAATCCGATTC
>JAAEOZ010000250.1 GCA_024222685.1 Gammaproteobacteria bacterium
GAAATTCAAAACCGAGATTCTTTTTTTAACCGCTGATACAACAAAACTGGTCAGTCGTTTCAGTGAAACGCGCCGAAAACATCCACTATCTCGTCGAGGTCTGCCACTGGTCGAAGCGATACACCTGGAACAGAAACTTTTAAAGAACATCTATGCCAATGCAGATCTGATTATTGATACCACCTCGTTAAACATACATCAGTTACGACGTAGTATTGTTAATCGACTGTTACCAGACATCGGCACTAAGCTGGCAATTCTTGTCCAGTCGTTCGGCTTCAAGCATGGCCTGCCAAACGATACCGACTTTGTCTTTGACCTACGTTGCCTGCCTAACCCTCACTGGGAAAATCACCTCAGAAATCTCACCGGCCGCGATCAGGCAGTCATCGAATACCTCGAAAGCTACCCTGAAGTAGTCACTATGTATGATTCTCTTATCGACTTTTTTAAAACCTGGATTCCCTGCTTCGAACAGGAAAACCGCAGCTACATGACAATTTCTCTCGGATGCACGGGTGGTCAGCATCGTTCGGTTCATATGGCAGAAAAACTTACTAAAAGTCTACAGCAAACCCGTTATAATACCTCTGTTCATCATCGTGATATGACATGAATGTATCAATCCTGCTTATCACTCATAATGGCATAGGCCAGTCTATCTGCGATACGGTTGCGGCAATTAGAGGCACCAGTGTCAATAAGGAGGTAGAATGTCTGTCAGTTCCGGCACATCTGAAACCCGAGAATCTAGGTTATTTCGCTGATCAGATACGCAACTCAATCAGATTATTAAATAAGGGCAATGGTGTACTTATCCTCACTGACATTTACGGCGCTACACCCAACAACCTGGCTCGATATTTCAGTGCAGAGGATGGTATTCGGGTCATTAGTGGGCTCAATCTACCCATGCTGGTCAGAGTACTGAACTATATCGACAAACCGTTACTGGAACTTGTCGAGATTGCTCTCGAGGGTGGACACAAAGGTATCCGACAGGATTTGTAGAAATGGTTTCGGAGCAGATAACAATAATCAATAAATTAGGATTACATGCTCGTGCTGCCTCAAAACTCGTTAATCGGGCGAGCCAGTTTGAAAGTGATATCTTGATAATTCGTGATGCTAATCGGGTTAATGCTAAAAGTATTATGGGCGTTATGATGTTAGCCGCCAGTAAAGGAACAGTGATTACTCTGGAAGCAGATGGTGTCGATGAACAGGACTGCCTTAATGCTATCGTTGAACTGATCAATAATCGCTTCGACGAAGCGGAGTAAAACTTCAGTGTCGTAATGATAGAAAACGACATAGAACAACTTCGCCAGGACATATCTCAGGCATTAGAAAACGATGATTTAGTATCGATATCGTCATCCCTTGGTCTGGTTAACATTGCACAGATAGCCAATCTCCTCGAATCACTCCCACCTCAGCAACGTGACCAGATATGGCCACAGATTGACCCCGGCCTGATGGGGCAGGTTTTGCTGGAGACAGGAGATGAAGTCCGCGACAGTAAGCTCAGAGAACTGGAGTCCGACGATATCACAGATATCATTGAAAGCCTGCCGGATGTCGATGATCAGGCCGATATCATTCTATCGCTATCTACCGATAAACTGGTAAAAATACTACATACGCTGGACGCTCATAAACGCGAAAAGCTCGAATCCGTCCTTTCTTATAGTGAAGATACCGCAGGTGGCCTGATGAATACTGATCAGGTCACAGTTCGGGCTGATGTCTCACTCGATGTCGTATTACGATATCTACGTATTCGTGGTGAGATGCCAGATCACACTGACCAGTTATTCGTCACTAACAGGCATGATCACTACCTGGGCGCGCTATATCTGCGAGACCTGCTAACTAACGATCCCGATGATTTGGTGAAAAGCATTATGCGCACCGATATCAACGCCATGAATGCACATATTTCGGCTACCGAAGTGGCGCGGGAATTCGAGAATTACGACCTGGTGAGCGCTCCGATCGTCGATGAGGAACACAAGTTGATAGGTCGCATCACGATAGATGATGTTGTTGATGTCATTCGTGATGAAGGCGATCACTCGATCATGAGCATGGCTGGCCTGGCCGACGACGAAGACATGTTTTTACCAGCCCTGAATAGCGCGAAACGTCGTGGGTTGTGGCTTGGTATAAATTTATTAACCGCTTTCCTTGCCGCTGGTGTAATTGGTTTTTTTGAGAATATCCTCGAACAGGTTGTCGCCCTGGCGATTTTGATTACCATTGTTCCCAGTATGGGCGGTATAGCGGGCTCACAAACACTGACTCTAGTCATACGTGGTATTGCTCTCGGTCAGCTGGGCAGCTCAAATTATCAGATATTGATTAGAAAAGAACTCATGGTCGGTTTATTGAACGGGCTTTTGTGGGCGATTGTCGTGGCCACCTTATCCATCCTCTGGTTCGATAATTTTAATATTGGTTTAATTATCGGTTTTGCGCTGGTTGTTAATCTCATTGCCGGAGCATTTGCAGGCGCTCTGATTCCAATATTTTTGCGCCAGATTGGCATAGATCCGGCGATTGCTGGCGGGGTTATCCTGACAACAGTCACCGATGTCGTTGGTATCATAGCCTTTCTTGGGCTTGCAACCCTGGTACTAGGCTAAACTGACTTCTACTAGTCTAGTGTCCTATACTAGTGGCTTAAAAACTGATTGATTACGCCGAAGACCTGATCCTTGGCAGAAACCCATATTTCCTCTAACTCATCTTCCTGTATGGATATCATATCCAGAGCCGACTGCCGGATAACCGGTGGATTAGACTCGCCACTGCTACCAATTTTCTGTCTGTTTATCCAGGCATCAGAGATATGAATCACACATGACAGCTGCGAGAACTCCGGTGACGCTTCTGGTTCATGGTGGTAACTTACCGGTTCATATATTGACCGAGGTACCTTCCAGAATTCCAGTAATTGTCCGCCAATGGCGCCATGGTTATACCCTAGTTGCTCCTGTTCAAGCAGAAACAGAGACTTCGACTCAATTACCGATTGCTGCAATAGCTCGGAAATGAAACCGGGCAGTTTCAGGAATAGCACGAGACGACCAATATCGTGCAATAACCCCGGGATATAGAATCGCTCGCTCTGACCAAGACCAGAGTACTGAGCAATTGATCTGCTGAATACCCCGACGGCGACACTATGCTCCCAGAACGAGCGCATATTGACAAGCGGAATACTGACACCTTCAAACATTTCTATCACCGAGGTCACCAGAACCAGCTCACGAATCTGGCGCATACCTATAGTACTGATTGCCCGGTCGATGGTTTCAATTTTCGATGGAAAGCTATAAAAAGCGCTGTTAGCCATGCGCAAAAGTCGAGCACAGAGATCGGGGTCAGAGGAAAGCAGGTTTGCAAAATCACTAATAGTAGAAGTGGGGCTTTCCAGTGCCGACTCCAGACGGTAATAAATATCTGGCAGCGATACCAGCTTATTCACATCCGCAACCAACGAATTCAGGCCCTCCGGGCCTCGAAATTCAGAGATATCCTTAAATTGAATACTCGCCATATCAGTTTTGCCTGATTCCAGTCATTATTACCTTAGTACAGATAACGGCAATGCACAGGCCAAGTTGAGGAATATCTGTAAAATAGATAGCCAGTGAACTACAGCAATGCAGCCCCGAAAACACCACTGGCATCTCCATTCTCTGCCTCTTTTAATTCAGTGTCTACAAAATCGGGAAAAACTATAGTTCGCTAATCACGCAGGAACTTCTACATAAATCTCCTCTTACTGGAAAGTTTCTATCCGAAGCATACCTGATAGCGCAACGATAAACCTGTAGCAGAAAAAACAGGGGATTTATGCTGTTTATTCACCGCTCACTGATTTCCTGAGACTGACGGATATACATATATTCGACCGTCTGTAAAGTATTTATCCCAACTTATCCACAGCTTATACTCTTTGAGTCCACACATAAATACACAACATATTGTGGATCCATGCTATAAATAACACTTGATATTGTATATCAAGTCTATATCATTTCTATAGTCAGATTCTAGAGGGTAGTTAGAATCGATATAACTGGAAATATAAAACTGGATAGATTCTTAGAATTTCATAATGGTTCAATCACTTGAATCAGATAGTTAAAAATCACTTTAACTATCTATGGGTAAGGAATCTCCAGCGTTTTTTTATAACGGAATACACAGCAATGTGTGTTTAATCTTACGAGTTTAATTGAATGCAAAATATCGAATCTCCATTAACCGAATCCGGGGGAAATCCAGCAACTGTAGTCACTCAGACTCTCCATAATCGGGATAGTCAACTTATTCATCGATATAACGTAGTTCGCCGTAACGGCAAATTAGCCAGCTTCGATATAAATAAAATTGCAGTCGCCATGACCAAGGCATTTCTGGCGGTAGAAGGTGGTCAGGCAGCAGCTTCTTCGCGCGTGCACGAAACTGTTGAAAAACTAACTAACCTGGTCGTAGAAACACTAACCCGCCGACAACCAGACGGTGGCACCTTCCACATTGAAGACATTCAGGATCAGGTTGAACTTTCGTTGATGCGTAATGGAGAGCAGAAAATTGCCCGCGCCTACGTGTTATACCGTGAGCAGCGAGCCCATGCCCGTGCCGAGGAGGCGACTAGAGCAGATCATACCCAGATAGACGATGAAATCGTTGGTTTAAATGTCAAATGTGCCGATGGTAGTCTCCAGCCGCTGGATATCAATCGTCTGAAAACAATCATCAACGACGCCTGTGAAGGTCTCGACTGTACAGAAGCCGATCGGGTTTATGAAGAAACGCTGAGAAACCTGTTTGATGGCGTACCGGAAAAAGATGTCAGCCCTACGGTGGTCATGAGTGCTCGAGGATTTATCGACAGGGAACCGCAATATTCGATGGCTGCTGCCAGGTTGTTACTGGATCAACTTAGGGCAGAGTCGCTCACATTTATTAATGATGGTGAGCACAGTGCAACCTATCAGGAAATGGCCGAGCGCTACCCGGATTATTTTCGCCATTATATTAAAAAGGCTGCCGAACTCGACCTGCTGGACAAAGAGTTACTCAAGTTTGACCTGCAAAAACTTGGTAAGGCGCTTAAATCTGATCGTGATCACCAGTTTACCTATCTCGGTTTACAGACACTTTACGACCGCTATTTCATCCATTATCAGGATACCCGGTTCGAATTGCCGCAGGCATTTTTCATGCGCGTAGCAATGGGTCTGGCGATGAATGAAGTTCACCGTGAGGAACGCGCGATCGAATTTTATAATCTACTATCGTCTTTCGATTTCATGAGCAGCACACCGACACTGTTTAATTCCGGTACGCTGCGCCCTCAACTTTCAAGCTGCTATCTGACCACAGTACCCGACGATCTTGATGGTATTTTCAGTGCTATTAAAGATGATGCCATGCTATCCAAATTTGCTGGTGGACTCGGCAACGACTGGACAAGGGTGCGCGCAATGGGCTCGCATATCAAAGGCACAAACGGTAAATCGCAGGGAGTTGTGCCTTTCCTCAAGGTTGCCAATGATACTGCCGTTGCGGTCAATCAGGGTGGCAAACGTAAAGGTGCGATGTGTGCTTATCTGGAAACCTGGCACCTCGATATAGAAGATTTTCTCGACCTGCGAAAAAATACCGGCGAGGAACGTCGGCGTACGCACGACATGAATACCGCCAACTGGATTCCCGATCTATTCATGAAGCGAGTAGCCGAAGACGCTCAGTGGACACTGTTCTCTCCTGAAGAAACGCCGGATTTACACGATTTATATGGCGCCGAATTCGAAGCTGCCTACATCGCCTACGAAGAAAAAGCAGACCGCAAAGAAATTAAATCCTGCCGTCGCCTGCCAGCGCAGGAATTGTGGCGCAAGATGTTAGGTATGCTATTTGAAACCGGCCACCCATGGATTACCTTCAAGGATCCCTGCAATATACGCTCACCGCAATTGCATTCTGGTGTCGTACACTCATCCAATCTGTGTACTGAGATTACGCTCAACACTACCGACAACGAAATAGCCGTCTGCAACCTGGGCTCGGTGAACCTGCCACAGCACGTCGACGAAAACGGCCTCAACCTGGAAAAGCTTGAGAAAACCATCAACACCGCGATGCGCATGCTGGATAACGTCATCGACTATAACTATTACAGTGTTCCGCAGGCGCGCACCTCGAATCTGCGTCATCGTCCAGTTGGTCTTGGTATCATGGGTTTTCAGGATGCGCTCTACAAACAGCATATCTCCTATACCTCAGAAGATGCCATCGAGTTTGCCGATCAGTCCATGGAAGCGGTGAGCTATTATGCGATTCAGGCCTCGACTCAACTCGCCGAAGAGCGTGGCGCTTATTCCAGTTTTCAGGGTTCATTATGGAGCCAGGGTATTTTGCCGATCGATTCGGTTGCCAGCCTTAAAGCCGTTCGTGGTGACTACCTGCAACAGGATGACAGCAAACGTATGAACTGGGACAGTTTGCGCCAACGTGTCACTAACGTCGGAATGCGTAATTCAAACACCATGGCAATTGCGCCAACTGCAACCATATCTAATATTTGTGGTGTGAGTCAGTCTATAGAACCGATTTATCAAAATCTTTATGTTAAGTCGAATCTGTCTGGTGAGTTTACCGTCATTAACCCCTACCTGGTCGACGACCTTAAAACCCATGACATCTGGGATGATGTCATGGTTAATGACCTTAAATATTATGACGGCAGTGTACAGAACATAGACCGGGTACCGGACGAACTCAAAGCGATATATTCAACCGCTTTTGAAATTGATTCTCGCTGGCTGGTGGAAGCCGCATCGCGTCGCCAAAAGTGGATCGATCAGGGTCAGTCTCTGAACCTCTATATGGCTGAACCTTCCGGTAAAAAACTGGATAACCTTTACAAACTCGCCTGGGTTCGTGGCTTGAAAACCACCTATTATCTGCGCTCGCTCGGTGCTACCGCAGTCGAGAAATCCACTGCTAGTGAGCCAGAAGCCGCCGTGGTAGAACCTGAACCTAAAGTTTGTTCGATTCTCGACCCTGACTGTGAAGCCTGTCAGTAAGCCGATTATATTATTGATAAAAGTACAATAGCAGGAGAACACTATGCTAAATTGGGATGACCCACTTGCACCACAACCCGCCAAAATGACAGCTGTTCAGGCAGAGGTAAATGCGACGGTCAGTAGCAATCAACCCACACCAACGAGTGCCTATGCACCGCCAGCGATTACCAGTATACCCGGTGGCATAGCTGAAGACAGCGATGATATTCGACGCCCTACAATAAATCCGGTAGCGGCCAAGCCCATCAATGCTGAAGACAAACGTGTGGTCAATGGCATTGCTGACATCAATCAGCTGGCTCCGTTTAAATATCCCTGGGCATGGGAATACTTCCTCAATGCCAACAAGAATCACTGGACACCGCTGGATATTAACATGACCCAGGATGTCCACGACTACCAGCACAAACTAACCCTTGAAGAACGTCATGTATATGAAAATGTACTGTCTTATCTAACCACTTCAGACATCCTGGCGATGCGTAATATCGGTCTCGCGGTGATGGAAAAAATGACAGCACCCGAATTACAGATATATCAGGCACGACAGGTATACGAAGAAGCTGTGCATACCTGGACCTATCAGCACTGCATCGAAACCATCGGCCTCGATCAGGGTGAAATTTATAATCGCTATCGTGTGGTACCCGAAATCAATTACAAGATTCAGCTTTGTAATCAACGCCTGGCTTCGGTACTTCGTGCCGATATCGACCTGACCGATCGCGACGAACTCGAAAACTTCGTAATGGCTTACATCTTTTTTGCGGGTGTATTCGAAGGTGTCTGGTTCTACAACGGTTTCAGCCCAATCTTCGCGCTGCAACGTCGTGGTCTAATGAAAGGCACTGCCGAACAATTACAGTACATCATGCGCGACGAAGTCTTACATGCTTCATTTGGTATTCGTGTCTGTAATCAGATCATCCAGGAAGAAAATCTCAAGCTGGACCCAAAAGCGATTCAGCATATGTGGGAAGAAGCCGAAGCCGCCGAAGAACAATACACGAGGTTCCTGTTACCCGAACCAATACTGGGTTACAGTGCTGATGACCATATTGCCCAGTTCCGTTTTATTGCCAATCGTCGTGCACAAAAGCTAGATCATAAAATGCCATTTCCGGGCGCCGAGAACGCCCTGCCCTGGCTCGACGAGCAAGCCAACTTAAAGAAAGAAAAGAATTTTTTTGAAACGCGGGTTACCGAGTATCAAACCGGTGGCGCGCTCAACTGGGATTAGCGTTACACACGTCTCTTCGGTTGTAACTTTAAGCCAGATGC
>JAAEOZ010000251.1 GCA_024222685.1 Gammaproteobacteria bacterium
ACCGTCAATATTATCCGGTAATGCTTTATCCGAGATTGTATCAAATCTGACCAAATCGACACCAAGAGTGGCAAAGCGCTCCAGATCGGCCGGATAATAAAAACCGAATACTGAGTCACTGGCAATCGCAATGCGCAGCTTTAATTGGGCACCCGATTGAAAAAATTCAACATTGCTCGGTGTTTGATGCGTTGGATGCAATTTTAGCAGCGTTTCGAGGTCGATTTCGCTTTCTACCCGCTGACGCCAGTGTTCAATGAGTGTCAGGGCATGATCACCGATTTCATTACCCGGTACCAGTCCGAGGTGACGTTCACAAAGCTGGAGCGAGGGATCTCTCTCTATCGCGCCGAAAACGCGCAGGTCGGTATAATACTCGATCGCATTAATCAATTTGGCGGTATGTCGCTTACCGCCTACCTTATTCAGAATGACACCAGCAATATCAATTTCAGGATCAAAATTTAAGTAACCCTGTAGCAGTGGTGCTATTCCTCTGGTGATACCAACTGTGTCTATTACCAGTACAACAGGTAGTTTTAGCAGATTCGCCATAGCTGCGTTACTGTCCGATCCATCGACCGAAACACCATCGTGCAAGCCTTTGTTACCTTCAACAATAAGGATCTGACTGTCAATACTATAGTGATGAAATTGCGCCTGAATAAATTCTTTTGTAGAGGTGTAAAAATCCAGAGTTTGGCAGGGATTGCCCGAAGCGAGCGATAACCATATTGGGTCTATGTAATCAGGACCTTTTTTAAAACACTGCACTGATAATTGTCTCTCTCGGAACGCAGCAGAGAGACCGATAGACAGCATAGTTTTACCCGAAGACTTGTGGGCAGCCGACAGGTAGAATCCACTCATTTTGATTCAGGCAGTAATCGAAAAAGGCGCAAGCTGATAATGATCAATAGTAAAGCCAGTGCGAACCCGCCGATTCCTAGCAAAATTTCCCAGTGAGAGGGTGTATAGACTGCAATGTCGCCATAAAAAGTGGACTCAATCTGATATCCTTCCAGTAGGGACATCGGGTAGGCCTGACCAGCGATTACTAATGTATAAATCTGCGCTATGCCGCCGGCGATAAATAGTACACTCGACAATAGGATTGAAATTTTTGTGACCTTGTAGTTGCCGGGTTTTAACAGCAGTAATGGCAATACAGTTCCAGTTCCCATTTGCAATACCCAGATTAGCAAAGGATATATCTGATCTCCGGTTAGTATGAATCGTTCAAAGCTTGCCGAATCAAACCAGAACCAGTTCGAAAGATGATAGATCAGGCTTGCTGCCAGACTACAGACAATTAAATTAGCCATCAGTTTGACCAGACGTGATGATCGGTTTTCGAGCTCAACGGAAGGCATAAAAAGACAGGCGACAATCATATAAAATGCCATGCCATAACCAAGCGATAGTACAATAAACATCGGTCCCATGATGATGAGATGGTAGGCCTCGCGCGCAATAAGCACACCAAATATAGAACCTGTACCGGCTGTTAGAATTAATCGCCAGCAAAAGGCTGCGATTCCGGCCATGCGCTTATATCGTTCCATTTGCCAGTCAAGCATTGTCCATAGATAGATAATTGTAAGCAGTACAAAGCCGGTGTAGAGTATAATATTCCAGGCAAAGATCGAGCTAAAGTTGTAATAGGTCATAGCAACAATCAATCGATCTGGCCTGCCCAGATCCAGTAGTATCACCGCAAGACCGCCAATCAGCAACGATATTGCAATCGCCGCAGAAAGTCGGGCCAGGGGTTTGTAAAAGGCTTTATCGAATACCGAGGCAATAGAGGCGATGTTTAAAGCGCCGGACGCAGAAATGATCAGAAAAATTGCCAGCACATGCGGCATTCCCCAGATAACGCGATTATTCATCCCGGTTATATAATGCCCGGCATGCTCCATGTTATATGCCGCTATTGCTGCTATTGCGATCAATATAAGACTGACGAAAATGGCTGGCTTAAATGCACCATCGGTTGTTACTGGCTGGTAACTAGTAGAAGCCATTAGTCAACAATCCCCTGGTAGCGCACACCGGTGTTTAAGTGCAAATTTGCGCGCAGCTCGCGACCGCTGTACTCGGCCAGCTTTTGCGAAATATCGCCGCTGCTGTCATTCAGGTCACCAAACATAATAGCGCCATTCGGACAGGCCTGGGAACAGGCAGTAGTATTATCCCCTCGATCTATACGGTGGACGCATAAAGTGCAGGATTCTACAGTACCCTTGCCGCGAGGTGCAGCAGGTAACTGATCGGTTAATTTTTCATGAACAAAATTTCTGGCCTTATAGGGGCAGGCCATCATGCAATAGCGACAGCCGATGCAGATATGTCTATCGACCAGCACAATGCCGTCAGCGCGTTTAAATGATGCACCGGTGGGACAGACATTCACGCAGGGTGGCTCGGCACAATGCTGGCACATGACCGGCATATTGAGTAGCTTGCCGGTTTCTTTATGCTTCAGGCTGACTTTACGAATCCATTGCGCATCGGTCTCTGACCCGTGAATGTCGCGTAAGCCATGCTCCTGGTTACAGGCCTTAACGCATTTTGTGCATCCGGGCTCGCAGAGATTCGTATCGATTAGCAATCCCCAGCGCTGTTTATCGGTAACAGGTTCATCATTAGCTCTGGCCTGCACTGTTTGCAGAATTATACCGGGTGCAACAGTCACGCCTGCAAACGTCACCCCAATAATACCAAGAAATCTCCGACGGTATTGATCAAAACTGCTCACTGTGACCCTGCCTGTTTAAATGCAGCAACGGGTCGGTCTGCATGACACTCGAAGCAATCGATAGTGACGCTCGCGGCTACGTGGCAACTGACGCAAAAATGCTCATCATTGTCTATTCTGGCAATTTTGCCATTAGCTCCGGGCGTTGCATGACAATTTATACACTCAGTAAGACTGGCCTTTTTACTACGAATGCCCTGGTGTACTGTTTTATCTCGTTTGTGCATGAGCATACGCATGTGTGTACGACGCATTTCATCGAGCGGAGCAATACAGGCATCACCCAGGGGTTGAGGCACGATATCTCCCGATTCATCACGATCAGGGCCATAATACTCCGCTGCGATTAACTGACCTGACAGGATCAGTAAAATCAGAGATAAGAGAGCATTTTGCTTTGTCACGGCTTAATGATTACCGAGCGCCATATCGATATAACCGGTAGGACACACATCGGCGCAAATGTGGCAACCGATGCAACGCGTATAGTCGGTATCGACATAACGCCCCATCGTTTTCTGATCTTTGCTGACTCGAAACACTGCATCCTGCGGGCAATATATTACGCAGTTATCGCATTCAAAGCACATGCCACAGCTCATACAGCGATCCGCTTCTACTATCGCCTGTTCTTCGCTGAGAGGTACTATACGGTCTTCGAAATGACCGAGTACATGTTCAGCGTCGGGTACATTTTCCTCACGTTTAATTCTCTCGTTATATTCAAAATGGCCAAGGAAGAGCCGATCAGACGAAATAATCTCCTTGTCTGAACGGTCTTCGTAATTATGTATGGCATAGTGGGCACTATCGGTACCACGATCATCTCCCTCATGGTTAAACTCAACCGGCTCCAGCGAATTTTCCTTGAGTTTAGTTATCAGGTTAAAATGGTGTACATCGACTTTGGGCCGTTTGCTAACGGGTTGGTCGCATAAATAATGATGCACTGAATCGGCGCAGATCGATGCCTGGCCAATAGCTGTAGTGAGCAGGTGAGGGCGGACAATATCGCCTGCTACAAAATGACCCTCTTTACCGGGAACCCGAAAACAAGCATCGGCATCGATTAATCCATTGCCATTATCCAGGACTTCAAGGCCATTAAGATCACCTGACTGACCTATAGCAGATACGATTAAATCACAATCGATGACATATTCTGTTCCTTCGACCGGTTCGGGACGGTTATCGACCA
>JAAEOZ010000252.1 GCA_024222685.1 Gammaproteobacteria bacterium
ATCGGGTTGTAGTTCAAAATGGCCAGGTTCAAGGCGTGGAACGCAAGTAATAGCAGGGCTATTGCTAAGTTTCACAACGCAGAAATTGGTCATTTTGGGCACAACACGTTCATTCATGAATTGATCAGAGGCTCCTTAAGCCTTTCATCCCGATACGTCGGGCCGTCGTGAAAGTTGCGGTCCGACCTATCGGGATCTGGTAACGATTGACAGCGGGCGGTTACAAAATTCCGATGCGTCGGAATGACCATTTTTTAAGCAAGTGCCATTCCAAACTGTCACCATAATTCGATTCCCATCATATTTCGCAATCATTCGATACCGATTTGTTTGACTCCCCATCTCTTGATTATTTTTCAAGTTAACGCTGATAAATGATTGATTTTTAATATCTTTCCAGACCCAGCCTCGAATGAAACAAGAGCGAAGCGGCGTGGTCGATCACCCGGTAACTGTGACTTGTATCACTTTGGTCGTGGTTTTTCGAAAATCTGACCTATTATTAATAATCTTGAGATACACCTGATTAATCCCGGATCCCGTAAACAACCGAAAACTAGCTCATGTTCTTCACTAAAGCCGATACGAATAAGTCAAAAACCATCGAAGCACTGATTCCCATGGTCGATCTGTTTGCCGTGCTGGCAATCGTGTTCATGATTTACTCGAGCGATGAAATTATTGCCTCGCAAGAGCAAAGTCAGGAGATGATCGAGCAGATCGCTACTGACTACAAGAAACTGCAGGAAGAAGTTGCCGCAGCCGAAC
>JAAEOZ010000253.1 GCA_024222685.1 Gammaproteobacteria bacterium
GACGTTGACATACAAACCCTCATTTATTTTTGCAGCAGCATCACTACCTGCGAGCTGTCTCTCTTCAGCGGCACAATCGGAAATACAGATCCGCGTGTTAAATTCAGTGCCGCGAATTCCTATGGTAGCGACCGGTGTAATAAGTCGGTATCCGGCTGGATTTAACTTGCCGATAAACCCGGTGATCAGCCTGAGGCCGCCGCGTAGCAGATTCAGTATTGCGCTCTGTTGACTACTGCTGTCGTTGCTATCGTCATCCGTATTCAGCAGGTCGACGCGAAACTCAGAATAGGGTCGAAGTGTCATTCGGCTATTGTCGTTCAGCTGGATGACAGCGACACTGGCAGCACCGGTCACAATCAGCTCATTCTGCATCAGATTATCACCTTTTACGGCTTTTCTTGTTTCGCCTGATTCAGACTCGATGGTGATATCACCGCGGGCAAATTTGAGAGCTCCTACCGGATCAGCAGCCTGTCCTACAGTTGATAGAAACAAGCTCGAAAACAAAATTATCAGAGTGGGCACATTGACACGAAAACTCGTATAGCGGGATGGTTCGGCAATGGCTTTGTGCATGACGTCTTCCTGATAGGTAGTTTGGTTACTACATTTGCAACTTGAAATAATTATACGCCCGTAA
>JAAEOZ010000254.1 GCA_024222685.1 Gammaproteobacteria bacterium
CCAATTCTCGATAAAGAGATTCAGGAGTTATACCTATTTGTGCGGCTACATCTTTCCACCGACCTTTTCAGGTATTCGTTTACCTTGCCATACTAGCCAGCCATCAGTCGAGAAGTAACCATTTTTCTCGACAAGATTTTACTCCGATACCGAGCATTCTGTATCTCTCTTGCAAGATGAGCTGCCCAAACTTCGCTTGAACCTACACCCACAGCATCACAATGGTAAGTAGTGGAATATACAGATGCTTCCGCAAGCACGGTATCGGTTGAGGCTCGTTGAAGAATAATCGAATCATCATCTAATGGATTGCGAACTAACTCAACCAATCCCTGTTTCACCATAAAGATAGATTTTACCCGATCACCCTGATAGAAGAGATGCTTGCCTGGATCGAAGTTTTTGGTTCGTGCACTGATTGAGGATAATATTTCGATAAGTTCCTGGGACAGGATCATAATCATATGGAAATCTGCGGAAGCAAGACAAGATATCTTTTAATTAAAACGCTACAGAGGAATTGTAATGATCAAATTTGGATTACTATTGTCGATCTACTTATTTTGTACAATCTCTACTCAAGCGAGTGAAGGCTCGCATTCACATATGCCCACATATTCAGGGCAGGAAAAGAGAATTATCAAAAGTTTATCACCAGATGATATGGCCGAGCTTAGGCGAGAAGGCGGATGGGGGTTAGCCAAAGCGGCTGAGCTTAATGGTGTACCTGGGCCTGTCCATTTATTGGAAATGAAAGAAGCCATTATCTTTAGCTAATACTCAGATTTCAACAATAGAAGAAAGGCAATTTGCAGGGGCCCTCCGACGACTTTATACCTCCGTTTCGTTCGAAAACGTTCTATATACCAGAATTTAAACTCAGTATTACCTATTCTTCCAGTGGACTACATGAATCTGGCCTGTCGGTTCCTGGTAGTCGACTGGTAAGTGCGTATATCGAAAATCGACCTGATAAAACATTTCGATGTGTTTTATTTCTTAAGGCGTGTTACTCATGGCTGTATTGCACTACACGCAAATCAACTGCACTGGACACCATTCGCTCTATCTGGACCGAAAAGGGATCGCGATAATTAAGTATAATGCCCTGTCTCGCAGCAGGAACGCCAGTTTAATACCTGCGTCGACTTTAAGCGCCGGACTGGTGGGGTTGTAGAACCGGATCTGGAATCAAATCAGTAAAGCACTTCGTCAGTTGACTGATAGATTTTCGACATAGGTAAGTGAGTTGATCAACGAGTTTCTGACTCGAAGTACGTGGTCTAGTACACAGTGAGGCCGGATGAAAACCATGCAAATATAAGTTGGGATTTTTCATAACCAGTTATCTCATTTGAGGGCGGCTGTGACACCTGTTTAGCAATGCTGAAGGGGCTTAATGGCTTCATTTCGACCTGGGAAGGCGATCAGGGAAGCCCATCGGAGATGGGAATACTGGTCGACTATACTGGAGGGGCGGCCAGTCGGAGCATGCGACGCTGGGATGCTCTCGGTGTTGCCCAATATGAAGATGTCGATCGTACCTTAAGCGAGTGGGAAAACATCTGGCCCGGGATCAGCGTTAAATCCACCAGCGCTAGAAGATTAAACTCAGGATTCCGTCCAATCTGACAGTTACCCGTTTTTACGGGTATCTGTTAGATCGGGTCTGAGCTACTACAACTCAACCGTAGATGTTACTGTCGGATTGTTGATGCTGCCTTCGGGTTCCCTGACAGGCTGTTAATTCTCACCATCCTGAAGTGAATTAATCCACCCCCAAAATCGATTTTTGCGTAGTGTTAAAGTTCGCGCATACCATTTGGCATCACGAAACAGGGCACGATCAAGATGATGTGGCGCTGTGGGTAAATGATCACGCATTGGAATCCTGTTTTGCGGGTGAAGACCGATGCGTTTCAAGGCACTTAAGCGACTGGGTCCATAGGGAATATGCTCCGCCAAATGCGCCATGTTTTCGGACTGGGTAACGTAGCGGAGGAATTTATTGGTGGCAATATTCGTCTGATCTGGTTTCAGTGGAACCACCCAGACATCCCAATCAATAATCTGGCCATCCCAGATCATGGTTATATTATCGCCCTGAGTCTGGGCATCAAAAAAACGTCCGTTAAACCCGGATGACATTACCACCTGTCCCGATTTTAATAGTGCCGCAGGTTGTTTGGGGTCGTCCCACCAAACGATATGGTCTCGGATACTATCCAGACGCCGCAATGCCAGACGCATTCCTCGATCGGTACTGAGTAGATCGTAGATCTGATCGATGGGGACACCTTCTGTCATTAGCGCCCATTCCAAAATTGCCGATGGCTGCTTGCGTAAAGCGCGCATCCCGGGAAATCGTTTAATATCAAAAAAATCAGCAATCCTTTGGGGCTTTTCTCCGGTAAAGGCACGATCATCATAGGCAATTAGTGTTGAATAGCTCAGATGTGCAACGCCACAGGGCAAAAGTGCCCCGGCAATAAAATCCTTTTCCGCTTCAAGCCCGTCGGGGGATGGCGCAAGAATTTTCGACAGCTTTAATCTTTGCACTAAATTTTGCTCGCAGGCAAGCAGAGCGTCATCCATGGTCATATCGATGATGTCCGGGATTAAATCCCCTTTCAATATGGCAAGTTCACCTCGGTAATATTGAGTATTAATCTGAATTCCGGTAGCGACTTCAAACGGGCCAAATAAGGCTTTTTGCTGTGCGCTTTCATAGCTACCGCCCCAGGTAGCAATGGTTAGCATTTGTTGCTCTGCCTGTGCCGAGAGTGATCCCAGACAAAGACAAAATAATATAAACAAGCGAAGTTTAAACGGCTTCATTTTCTTCAGACCTTAGACCCCTGGAGATTTTTTGATAGGCCGTGATCAGCTCGCTCTCGGCAATCATTCCAATAAGCCTTGTATCCGTTGCAGACACAACAGGTACTGCTTCGCCAACAAATCCCTCCAGCGCACTCATGCCTTGCCACAATGTCGTGTCTTCATCAAACAGGGGAGCGTCCACATGCAAACTCTCGGAAATGCTGTTTGCATCTTGCCCGAGCAAATCAACAATACGTATGATGCCCTGGTAGATTCCTTTTGAATCGACCACCACGGCTTCAGAACGCCCACCCTGTTGTAACTTTTCAATAACCCGTTGCGTACTGTCATTTAGATCGACACGAACGAAATCATCGATGGGCAGGCTGACAATTTTTGTGTGCTCCAATAATGCCCGGTCTCGACCCAATGACAAATCAACGCCTGCGCGAGCTAAAACCACATCGAACATAGAACGTCCCAGCAATCGAAAAGCCAGCAGGTTGGCAAAAACAACCGCGACCATTGCTGAAATCGTCAAATCATAGTTATGGGTGAGCTCGAAGACGATTAAAATCGTCGTTAAGGGCGCCCCGATTATAGGACTGGTCAAGGCCATCATGCCGCAGATGGCATACACTACCACGCCTGAATTTGGCACCCCAGTCAGTTCTAGTAAGGTCCACGAGAATGCACCGAATAAAATACCGATTAAAAGTGATGGACTAAAGACCCCCCCTGCAAAGCCTAAACCAATACACAGGGCGGTAAGCCCCATTTTTGCGAATACGAGCAATATCAGTTCCCAACTTTCGAAAGCACCCTCAATGGTGGCAAAACGTAAGGTTTCCTTGCCAACTCCGAGCACGTCGGGTAATTGTAGCGCCACCATACCGACCATTAATCCCGCGAGTGCCGGTCGGTATTTTGCCGGAATTGGCAGTTTGGGGGCAAAGGCGTTGATATAAAAAATCGACCGCATAAAACCCACTGATAAAAAAGCACACAGAAAGCCAAGCAGAGCAAACAGCGCGAACTCATAACTATGATCAACGCCACTAAATTGAACCAGAAAAAGTGGTGGACGTTCGAAGATTATATTCGCCATGACATAACCCGTCGCAGCGGCAACGGTGGTCGGGGCAAATGCCTGTAAAGAGTAATGGCGCAGGATCACTTCATGGGCGAATACAAGTCCGGCAATGGGGGCGTTAAACGCCGTTGAAATGGCGGCTGCCACACCGCAGGCAATCGCAATGGTGGGCAAATTTGATGCGGGTAGTTTTAATCGTGAAGCAAGGTTCCCGGCGATGGCGCCCATGTAAACCATGGGACCGTATTGCCCCACCGAGGCGCCACTACCGATCGAGA
>JAAEOZ010000255.1 GCA_024222685.1 Gammaproteobacteria bacterium
ACCGGTACCGGCTGGGCTTTTGAAATCAGGCAGGCATCGGCGCTGGTGACACTTCCGGATACGGTCAGCGAGTTCAGGCTCACTGGTTATACTGGACGCCAGGGTTCGACCGCTCAAGACCTGGAGCACCGACCTGTGGGCAACAACCAGGCTTACTTCGAAAGCAATCGGCCGCTGGGTCGCAACGAGGGTCTGACCATCGTTGCCGGTTGGCCCAAGGGGCTGGTGAACGAGCCCACCAATACACAACAGCGTAGCTGGTTTTTCAAAGACCACAGGGCGTCTCTGATCGTCGTCGTCGGAGTATTCGCGTTGCTGGTTTACTACCTGACCCTGTGGCGCTGGTTTGGCCGGGACCCCGAGAAGGGCGTGATCATTCCTCTCTATGAACCTCCCGAGGGTTATTCGCCGGCATCGATGCGCTTTGTGCAGAAAATGGGCTACGACAAGAAATGCTTTACCTGCGCGATCATCAATCTCGCGGTCAAGGGCGCCCTCGACATCGACGACGACGAAGGTGATTTCAAGTTAACGAAAACCGGGCAACCGAATTCACCACTGGCGGTGGGCGAGTCAAGAGTTCTCAACGGCTTGTTTAGCAGTAGTGATGACAGTATCAGCATCGTTCAATCCAATCACAGCAAATTGTCCAAGGCGATAGGCCGGCACAGGAAATCGCTTAAGCGGGACTATGAAAAAAAATACTTCAATACCAACAGCTGGCTGCTGGTACCTGGAGTACTGGTTACACTGATTCTTGTGGCGAGTGCAATTGCGAGTCTGCCATCGGAAGAAATCATCGTGAAAACAATGTTCTCCAGCCTGTTCTCGCTGATACCCCTGATCATGATTTCCGCTATCTGGCGTGGCCTGAAACGCCGCGGCAAAAGAGGCAAAATTCAGGTCGCTACAAACCTCATCGCAATTCTCATTTTAGTTGGCGCTTTCCTGCAGATCGGATTTCCTTTTGAGCAATTCATTGCAGCCGTGCCCCTGCCCCTGGTAGCCGGAGTTATTGCGATGTTCGCCCTGCACTTTTTCTTCTACCAATGGCTGAAAGCGCCAACGCTGGCTGGACGTCGCCTGCTCGATAGTATCGAGGGTTTCAAACATTACCTCGATATAGCCGAAGAAGACGAAATCGCCGCGACAACCGCGCCGAAATTCACCATCGGCCTGTACGAGCGCTATCTGCCCTATGCGATTGCACTCGAACTTGAAAACGAGTGGACCGCTCGACTCGATCACGCTATCGCGGCTGGCCTGATCGAAAGTGCCTACTCGCATCCAGGCTGGTATCACACCCACGGTCGTCACGGCGACCATTTTTCGAGTGCTCTGTCGAGTTCCTTCGATTCGGCGATCGCATCTTCTTCGGTTGCACCAGGTTCGTCGTCGGGGTCCTCGGGCGGCTCCTCCGGTGGCGGTGGCGGCGGTGGCGGCGGCGGTGGCTGGTAGTTGTCAGGAGAAGAAAATTAAAGTGCTCACTTCGGACAAATACTGCTCGCTCTTCGGATCGCCTCTCATTTGAACTCCGAGCTACAAGGTTTATATCGCTTTGGTTTAGTCATCGGATACCTCCTCGCGCTACGCGCCCATTCCAGGTGTCCACCAATTCAGAGCAAGACCAATCGTCCCAAAACAGTCCCCCACAACATGCAAGCGAGTGGCAATCTTCGGCTGTTATTGCGACTGATGCATCCAGATTGAGCGTCAGCTTTCCCGATAGCGGAGCCTCGGCGAACCCTGCCAGGAAGCAAACTTCGGCCAATAAGAGACACTCAGTTAAAAGCTGATTTTAATAGACACTGACTTCGAAACTTTTTCGGGACTGGCAGAGAATTTTTTCACTTTGCAGCCCTGCCGTCATTCCCCACAAAGCTATCCAGTATCTTCTGGTAAGAGCCGTCTCGTTCCATTCTCATCAGTGCCGCATCGATCTGGCTAATAATTTGCCGGCTATTTTTTATTGTTTTGGCAACAACAATGTGTATTCCAGCACGCGTATTTAGAGATTCTGGGTGTATAACCAAAGTTTCGTCCCCATTGTCGTTAATCAATTTCTTACCAGAAGTACGATCTATAACAAAACCATCTATTCGTCCCTGTTTAAGTTTTTTGTAATTCAGCAAGTCACTATCTACCCTGTCTTCGATGATGGTTCCGTTCTTAAGTGCATTGTCAATTGCCGGTCCATAGTTCATACCGCGCAATAAACCTATACGCCAGCCTTTAATAGAGGAAAATTCAGTTTGCATTAACGTTTCGGGAAGTCTTTTGTCAGTAATTAGTGCTATGTTCTCGGTGTAGTAAGGTCGAGAGAAATCGAAATAGCGTTGTCTTTCTGGGGTTTTGTATAGACCAGATACTAGTCCTGTTCCTTGTTTTCCTAATGCCATTGCTCTTTTAAACGGATATATACGGTAGGTCACTTTTAGTGGCGTGGAATCCATAATTTTCTTAGTAAGTTCAACATATAGACCAGCGGGCATTCCTTCTTCTTCGTATGAATACGGAAAGTAATTGTCGTAAAAAAGAACGTCGATTTTTTCTTCACCATATACATTGACTGGTGCCAGGAGGCCTGCCCAAACAAAAACCATAGCTACAACCGCTTTGACGAGCCATGGATTTAATAGTGTGATTTTTCCTTGCTCGGGCTGACTTTGCGAAAAATGCTCAGGTTTAGAATCTAAGGAGCTACTTTTAGGCATCAGATTTCCCTATAGAACCAGTCAGTTCAAATACGCACATTCCTTCGTGTTTGCCTCGGATTGGTACCTCCCCAATTTCTCTTAGTTGGTATGAACCACGGAGGTGTTCTACTGTGGAGGCTGAAACAAGTGTATAGGTACCATACTGTTTATTGAGTTGCTCGAGACGTGCCGCAGAGTTCACCGCATCGCCATGTACCGTATAAGCGACGCGCGTGCCAGAGCCAACATTTCCAGCAATAACCTCACCGGTGTTTACACCAATTCGGGTTCGCAGCGAAACTCCGGCGAACTTTTCCCGGCTTGATCGATCCTGGATTTCAATTGCAGTTTTGAGTGCATTGTCAGCATGTTCCGGATCTTCAAGCGGTACATTATAGGTCACGAGCATCGCATCACCCTGGAACTGATTTACGACCCCGCCATGCGCCATGATCGACTCGACCAGGGCGGGAAAATACTCATTCAACATCTCGAAAACTCGTTCCGGTGGCATGGACTCGGCGATGCCGGTAAAGTTTTCAATATCGGTATAAAGTATTGTTGCAATAGTGCGCTTCGGTTGTAAGGCTTTTTGATCGTTGATGATGGAGGCTGCCACACTTTCGGGAACATACTTCCCAAGCTGACTGACGATCGCTTCCCTTAGTCGCTTCTTTTCAAGGCAGGCGGTGACCCGAGCCTCGAGCAAAGTTAAATCACTTGGCTTTGGCAGGTAGTCCTCGGCTCCTAGCCTAATGCACTTCACAACACTGTCCATATCATCGATGGCGGATATCACCAAAACTGGAATATCCCGAAGCTGACCATCTGCTTTCATGTTTTCCAGCACACCAAAGCCATCCATGTTCGGCATTAAGATGTCCAGCATCACCAGGTCGAAATGATCTTGTTCGAGCGCATCTAGTGCCTGCAGGCCATCTTCAGCCAGAACAGTTGAGTGCCCCTGCTTTTTAAGCGCCTGTGCGAGTTCAAGTCGATTTAGCTGATTATCGTCAACAACAAGTATGTGTCCGCACTGTTTCATGATATTGAAAATTTCAAACCGATTCCTTCGTGCATAAGGAGTTTAAGGCTGATTCCACTGACTTAAACTCCTGTTCCACCAGTGGGAGTTTATTTGGGATATCTGTCAAAACTCCCTCTTTAGCGAGAAGCTCAAGGTCCTTGAAGAGTTCTCCCAGGCGTAGGGCCCCAACAGCATTGCTATTTGATTTCAGTGTATGCGCAATAAGGCGCAACCGATCCGAATCCTGCTCATCCAGACTCTCCTGCATTTCTTTGAGCATAGCCGGGACGCTATTCAGGAACGTGTCGATAAACTCTTCCAGAAAAGTCGAATCATCCCCAGCGAGCTCTGCAAGGCGATCAATAGCTTTTGTATCTAGCAGAGATCCTTCCTCAACCGTTGTGGCACTTTCTAACACAGTGGATACAGCGGCTACTTTAGACCCGTCTAACGAAGACCAGCCATACTTCAGTGCTGCTACCAATCGCTCGATACGTATTGGCTTGCTAACGTAGTCATTCATACCGGCAGCGAGGCACATCTCGCGATCCCCCTGCATCGCATTTGCCGTCATCGCAATAATCCAGGGTTTCGAATCGTTTGCGGTCTGCTGGCGAATGCGTCGAGTTGCCGCCAATCCATCCAACTCGGGCATTTGTATATCCATTAGAACAATGTCATAGGGTCGGCGTTCCAATGCATCAAGAACCTCAACTCCATTCTCTGATACATCCACCTTGTATCCGAGACGACCAAGCGCAAGTAATGCGAGCTTTTGATTGTTTAAGTTATCTTCTGCGAGCAGAATTTTCAAAGGAAATTCAAATCCCATATTTGGGTCGAAACGAGGTTTGGGTTCTCGTTTATCGCCACTGCTTGTCACCGGTTTTCCGGCAATAATGTTTACGATTACGTCGAATAACTGAGATGGCTTAATCGGTTTATTTAAATGAGCAGCTATTGCCGAATCAAATTCAGTCTCATGCTCACCCAGTGATGTGAGCAAGACGACAGGCAATTTGGTTCCACCCCGTTCGTCATGAATTGCGGCAGCGAGTTGGTCACCATCCATCGCATCCATATGCTTGTCGATGAGTGCGATATCAAATGTCTCACCACCTTTAATCCATTTAAGCGCTTTCTGAGGCGATTTGGTTGCACGTACCTCCATGCCCCAGGTATGTGTTTTCTCGACCAGAATATTGCAACTGCTTTCGTTGTCA
>JAAEOZ010000256.1 GCA_024222685.1 Gammaproteobacteria bacterium
ATTTTTATCTATCCCATTAAAATTCTGAAGATGGCGTTTTTTGAGAAAACTGACGATACATTGCAAGTTGCCGAGCGCACGCTAAAAGATCCCGGCATGGTGGGAATGATCATGGGGGTGCTGGTTTTAATCGTGACAGGAACTCCGTTGATGCTTGTTGCGGGCTCTTTGCTGCTACATTTGTATGGAATTTTCCCCGCGTCGTGGATAGGTTGGGCCGCTGACCCAATAGTGTTTGAATTTGTATTCTATATCTTCGCGCATAACCTGATGGAAGCCATGGCGATCATGATCATAGGCGCGGTATACGCAACCCTGCCACTTTGCCTGGCTGATGGAGCACGAAAGTTATATAGCGATAAACTCGCCATTCTTGCCCTGTGGATTTTACTGGTCACCTCGATAACTTCATTTTTCCATCACTTTTTCACCATGTATCCAGCACTGCCTTCTACCTTTGCCTATCATGGAAATATCATGAGTTATGCCACTGCAGTTGGTGCAGCCCTGACCATATTTACTATCGTCGCTACGATATGGAAGCACGGAATAGTTGCATCGCCTGCTTTATTTCTAATTTTAGGTGGCTTTGTGATGTACATATTAGATGGCGTCGCAGCCATAGTGATTAGCAATGTCGCCTGGAACTTTAAGCTACATGGCACCATGTGGGCCGGTGGTCATGCCATGGTGGTATTGACAGCGATTAGCGCTTTATGGATGGGTATGCTTTATTATCATTACCCACTAATGACGAATCGTACAATTGACGATAGTACGGCTCGATCAAGTATTAAGTATCTATTCATATCTTATATTGGGATGTTTTATACCTTCATGGCGGCAGGCGCGTCCGGTATGCCTCGCAGAAATGGTGACTGGGACAGCGAATGGATGATATATGGCATATTCATATTGATTTTCGGTATCATGCTTTTATACGCCTTTGTGTTGTACTTCCTCAGTCTGACGAGATCCAGGGCAATAGACTTTTAGTTGATAAAGTTGTCATTCCCGATGGCTTGCAGGTAATAGCAGCCCTGTCATTCTGAATAAGAGTTTCAAAGTATGTTCTCCATTCAGAATTTGTGAACTATAGCTGCGAAAGTAACCAGCCGGTAATCCTCTTCGACCACTGGGCTGTCACTGATGGTGCTGTCAAGTATGGTGTATTCCATTCCGGCAATCACATCCCATTTACGATCAAGCTTGTAACCGACAGCAAATTCCAGGTAGAGATTTATCGCCGATTCACCCTTGTAAGCCTGACGCTCCGTTGTTACTTCGTTGTCACCGACACCATAGTAATAATCGACCATATCCCTGCTTTGTGCCCTGACACCGATGGCTGGCTTAAAAATCCAGTGGCTATGCTCGAATGGATGTGAATAGGCCAGACTGGCTTCAAATCCCTGGTGGGTATCGGAGATATCATTAAGCAATTGCAACTGTGCAACACCCCAGTTCCCACCGCTAGTCAGACGCATACCGGCGTCAAAGCCATCCTCACGTTTCTCCATACCCACTAGTGCTTTGCTATCGGAAGCTTTATAACCCAACGAGCGTCCCTGGCCCAATAACTGGATCATGCTGTAATCACTTTCGTACAACGTATAACTGAGCGTGCCATACATCAGATTGAAGCGCTCCCCACGATAGTTAATAATCGGTATGAATTCCGTTTCATCATCAAACTGAGCTATTGGCGACCGCTCATGACTGGCGACAGCACCAAGTTCGAAATCTCCGGCCATCAAGGGGGTGGCACCAATAGTTACCGCTAGAATGGCGGCCTGTGCTAATGAAAGTTTCATTTCGTTTCTCCAGTGTGCAAATTGGTTCGACAGGATGAATTATTGGCCTTAGGCCCGCCGTTATCGTCCGTCCCTGTAAGGTTGGACTGTTTTCAGCGGCTTTGCAGAATATTGACTGGTTGCTGCGGTTCCCGGACAGCCAGGTCACATACGCATTCGATTCGGTATTGATTGATGATAAAATTTTAGATAGGCCTTATCGAATGATCTACCAGGTCTTTCCAGTTCTGCTAGAGCAGCTCATTCTGATTGCCAGAGAAGAATCGCTTTTCTCTCCATACGATCACTGTCGCCACAATGATTAATACACCCGTTTGAATGACTTTACTATCAGGATGCGTGGCAAATATTTCGTCCTGACCTACAAGACTGGAGATATTAGTGTTTTACGATATTGGGTTGGTGTCATTGAAGTAGCCTTCTTGAAGGCTGTATAAAAAGCGGATTTTGAATTAAACCCGGATTCAAGTGCGATATTCAGGATGTTGGGCTTCTCCTGCCCAGCCTGGCAAATGAATTTTTTGGCTTCCTCTACGCGATAACCGTTGATAAAGTCATAAAAATTGAAGCTCAACTGTTCGTTGATGATTTGCGACAGGTAGTTTGTGGTTATTCCTAACTGTTGTGCCAGCTGAGGTAAAACCAAATCACCCTCCAGATAGGGTTTGTTCATTTCCATGTAACCGGTTAGTTCATTGAGAAAAACGAGGCTAGTCTCTCTGTCCAGCCCGGAGCGGTTATATTTTTCTTCTGACGGCTGGGTATTTGCTGCACTTGTTGATTGCTCTGATTGCAAGGCTTTTGTAAAGATGATCGGTTGCCTGAGCCCGAGGTAACCCATCGTATAGATGAGTATGACGATAATCACGGTAATGGCATCGCCGAGAATATTCATCCCCATGAGATCGGGGAAAAACTGGTCTCCCAGGTAGAGAATAAAGATACAACCAATCCCGAGGAGTAAATTTCTTAACCATACGAGGTTGATCCTGTCTATATCGGAGAATTCATTCCTGATGCTTACCGAGTGATGTTTTAAGCGCTTGATGGAGTACAGTAGATACACGCCAATTTGCACGATAGTACCCAGTATAAACAGAGTGAGTCCTAGCTGGATTAACATTGCATGGGGCGTGTCGTTGCCTATGTCACCCCCTTTACGCAATTTCTCGGTAAGTTCCAGCTTATCCGCGCCATCCAGCAGGTAAAAAGGCAGGAGTAAAACAATACCTGTTAGCGCAGGGAGTAAATGCCAGTAGACACCTCTTAAATTTCGCTCAACTCCTGGGCTCGTTAACTGCAATACATAAAGGTATATCAATGGAGCATAGAGCAGATCAATGGGTGCCAGCCCCTGAAGCAGGTTTGGCACCGAGTGGAAGAATCCTGTTTGATAGAGATACTCCTCACCCAGGTCCAGCGCAAAAAAGAAGGTTAAAAGTGCCAGCAGGCGATGAGCCCTGGTATCTCCATTTCTGGCATTCAACAAAGCCAGGGCGAGAAATACGCCTTGAGCAGCCCCCAACAGGGCCACGGTTGATATCAAACCAAAACTATTGTCCATCCGCTTGTTTCATAGCTCCATTGTTTTCCCTGTTTATTTAGCATGGGGCCCGGATTGGCCTCAAGCAGGTGACAAGCTGCTTTATTCCCTGAAAGGAAAAGCCTCTAACCAATACTGCCCGCCAACCAGAGCACGAATATCAGGATACCAATACTATTTGCAATTAAAAGCCAAAATCTAGTCATGATCTAATCCTGTGAGTTTTCAAAATTGTAAACAGATGATTTGGATCTAGATGAAATGGAGGATCAAAAACAGGCATTTGAACTCGACCTGGGCTCCAGGCATCAGGAGACTTGAAACTCCAGAATGATGAGGTAAAGATATCTGGTGCGACAATCACCTGAAAATCTATGAAGACTCAAAATCTCCCAGCCGTCTGGATGAATTCCAGATCACTAACAGACTGCTTGAAGACATCGCCAGCGCGGCAAATAACGGATTGAGCAATCCGCAGACTGCAATGGGAATGGCTATTGCATTGTACAATAGCGCCCATGCCAGATTTTGTCGAATACGGCGTCGAGTGGACTGCAGTATTTCGAAGGTGGTAAAGATATGATCCAGTCTGTCGCCCGGAATAATCACATCGGCGGCATCGGCTGCTAGTGCGGTCGGTGCCCCGAAGGCGATACCGAGATCGGCTTCTGCCAGAGACGGCGCATCGTTGCTGCCGTCACCGATCATGACTACGATGCCTTCTGATTTTAACTGCCGGATAACGGCTGCTTTTCCTTCGGGTGGAATTCCGCAAAATATTTCATCAAATTTATCCTCAAAATCGCCTGCCGATTCCGCGCCGGTGAGTAAAACGGTACGAGCCTGTTTTCGAAGCTTGCCGACAATCCGTTGCCAGCCCGGACGGGGTTGATCTTCGGTGGTAATGAAACCGAGTATTTCTCCATCCCAGCCAACATACGAATTCACTGCCTGCGCAGAATCAGGCGCTAAAATATGTTCTGGAATCTTCCAGCCCAGCATTGTGAAAAGCGATTTGCTACCAACCGCGACACGATGGTTCTTTACCTGTGCCATGGCACCCTTGCCCGCGTGAATTTTGATGTCCTGTGCATCGCAGCTTGAATCTAAACGGGCAATAGCTTCGGCAATCGGGTGTGGAGACAGCCTTTCGACAGCCGCCGCATACTTTGCGACTTCGGGTGGCCCCGACACATTACTGACCGCCATGTTTGCCGTCGACAGAATGCCGGTTTTATCTATGGCGATGGTATGAATCTGTTTGGCTTTCTCAAAAGCATCACCACTGGCGATGATAATACCGTTGCGCAATGCGATATTAAGGCCAACCGCGGAAGTCAGGGGAATGGCCAGACCGAAAGTACAGGGGCAGGAGACGATTAGCGTCGCCATACAGGCGAGCAATGCGCTGCCGGGCGACGCGCCGTTACTGTAAAACCAGAGGCCTACCGCCAATGCCAGTAAAAGCACAACGGGAACAAAGAACCGTGCCACGCGGTCTCCCAGGTTGAGGACTCCCGCATTGGCGCTTTGAGCATTCCATAATACGCGTGCGAGATTATTGAGCTGGCTGGCGACAACATGTCCAACCTCGATTTCAAGTGAGCCCTCAACATTACGAGTGCCGCCAAGCACGCGATCACCAGTTACGCGCGTGATCGGGAAAGGTTCACCGGTCATAAGCGATTCATCTACTGCACACTGTCCTTCGACAATGATACCGTCAGCGGGTATTAGCTCTCCCTGGTAGACAAGGATATGTTCGGCTGGATGCAGTTCATCGATAGCCAGCATCTGTAATTTGCCATCCCTGTAGACGCGTGCCGACGGGGCCCATTCATACATGATTTTTGTGAGTGCTGAGGTGGCGTTTTCCCTGGCTTCACGTTCAAAATATCGACCGATGGTAACCACTGCAATAATCGTTGCGGCAACGTCGAAGTAAAGCTCGAGCGTACCGAGAAAGAATTGACCGATACTGAATCCGTAAGCCGCCAGTATCGCAATCGCAAGCAGATTATCCATATTCCACACAGCGCTACGAATGCCGATCCAGGCGCCGCGGAAAATAGGTATGGCGACATAGAAAACAAGTATGCTGGTAAGAATGAGCAATGCAGTCGGGACCGCCTTATGTACCAGCCAATGGACGGGTTCCAGTTCTGCCATGTCGACAATACCGAGATGTACCGGGTAGTAAAAGGCCAGGTATAACATCATCACAGTCGCTGCCAGGCTCTCGGCAGTCACCAGGCGCAACATTGGCATACGATAATCATATGCCGGTGCCTGGTCCTGGCTGAATCGGGCCTGATACCCGGTGCGACTGAGAATTTCCGGTAAGTCTGCCTCGTTAACCCTGCTCGGGTCATAGGTAATTTTTGCAGTAGCGGTGGCGTAACTGGTTTTGGCAGCGACTATGCCTTTTGTTTTTAGTGCAAGCCGTTCTATCAAAATTTCACATGAAGAACAATGCATACCATCAATTCGAAGAAAAGCCTCTTCTCCCTCGGGCTCGACTATAGTTTCATGAGCTTCTGTGGCGGAGTCGGATAGAATGATGTGGCCGAAATGTTGATACACTCCCCTGCAACCAATACAGCAAAAAGCATTTCCGTCTTCCTCCAGATTGGGTGCGGCAGGAAGGCCACAAAGTTTACAATCCATACGGTAACCGTATTTTAGAGGCGAGGTTAAAGCTAACTATTCGATGCGAGCCTGGGGGTACTGCACTCGACAGAGGTTCTTATCGACTGCCAGGTCGCATCAATCAGTTGATCGTAATACTCGGGTAGCGGTCGATCAACGAGGCCGTCCAGGCGCAAAGAAATCATGCGGTAGGCACCACCGAAAATCACAGATGCCGCGATCAGGCAATCGCAGGCCCGAATTTCCCCGTTATCTATTCCGTCCTGTACCAGTTCACGAATCTTGCGGAAGGGCTCAGCTGAGCATATCGGGGGTTGGTCAGTAATGAATTCGTTATGCTTCGCGTGTAGCATAAATGCGATGATGTCAGAGTGAGATTCGGTGTATTCAAACCATAGCTTGATGATACTGTTACATTTTTCGATGATTGACAGTTTCTGCGAAATCACTGAATCAACCATCTGGTTCATTTCCTGCAACAATCGGTCATAAAGCGCCCTGGCGATGCCCTGTTTACCACCAAAATGGTTGTAAATCGAACCGATACTGACCTTGGCATGCTTCTGTACATCATGCACCGAGACATTGTGGTATCCCTTGTTGACAAACAACTCAAGCGCGGCAGTCAGGATGCGGCAGTCCATAGGCATTGGGTCGGGTTCTGGGCGCAACAGGTACGGCATATAAATTTACTAAAATCAGGTATTTAACCAGAATTTAAATAATAGCAGTATATAGTAATGAATAAATAACTTTATTTAATAACATTGAAAATTGTTCATACGAATAGTAATTTGCAGGTTTAAAATCAACAAAAAGTTCTACGCACCCGCGCCTCCAGCAATGGTATCGCCTTTTCGAGTACATACTCCTTAAAAATGCTTCGCATCCTTCTTTTCACCCATCTTGTTGGTCTAGATTGAACACCCTGTCAGACTCGCAATTCGGTATCTGGGGAATCTTCAAGCTGCTAGCAGGTGCACAAATTATGATACCGATTTTTCAAATCCTGTTTACCATTTTGCCCATATTAGTAATACAATGGATTTGTGTTAAGTCATTGCAATAGCAATTATCTGGAGATGAATTAATGGATCTGGATCATTTACGTCGCGAATACCACAAAGACGGCTTACCCCTGGAAAAACTCGACGATAATCCGTTCAAGCAATTTGAAATATGGATGGCCGATGCTATTTCCTTCGGCCTGTCCGATCCGACTGCGATGACAGTGGCGACGGTCGACAGCGATGGGCAACCGGCACAACGCATAGTGTTGTTGAAGCAGTTTAGCGAGGCCGGGTTTATTTTCTACACCAACTATGGCAGCAGAAAAGCGGCAGCTATTGAGCGGAATGATCGCGTCAGTCTGCATTTTCCCTGGCATGAAATGGACCGACAGGTTCATATGAAGGGTGTAGCCAGCAAAATCCCAAGATCCGAATCACTTAAGTACTTCCTCAGTCGTCCATTTGAAAGTCAATTGTCTGCCTGGGCCTCACGCCAGAGCGAGCGAATAAATTCGAGACAGTTTTTGTTAATGCAGTTAGAGTCAGTTAAAAAGAAGTTTGCCGATGGTGAAATTCCTCTGCCCGATTTCTGGGGTGGTATTCGCGTCGTACCGACACAATTTGAATTCTGGCAGGGTAATGTTAGTCGATTACATGATCGCTTCGAATACAGAGAAAACGAAAACACTGATTGGGATGTTTCAAGGCTGTCTCCATGATTACGCATTTCGGGAGCATTAGGTCTCGTATATGCTCAGGCTGGTTCTTCTTTGCTGTACTCAGTTCTGCGATTTCATGTAGAATCGGCACACTACAAAATATAATAATCTCCTGCTAAATCGGTGAATTAATCAAAAAGCATGGAATCTTCGACTAAAATATCGGCCCTGGTGGTCAATGACCTGCATAAAAGTTTTGGCAATGTTGAGGTGCTCAAAGGCGTGCATCTCGAAGCCTTTGAAGGTGATGTGATATCGATGCTAGGCGCATCGGGATCCGGTAAAAGTACTTTCCTGCGTTGTATCAATCTGCTGGAAACGCCGAACAGTGGCAGTGTTACTGTTCATGGTGAAACTATCCGCATGCATAAAAACAAATACGGTGAGCCTGAGCCTGAAGACATGAAGCAGGTCATTCGCCTACGCGCCAAACTGGGTATGGTATTTCAGAGTTTTAATCTCTGGTCGCATATGACTGTATTACAAAATGTCACCGAATCACTGATTCATGTGCTGGAAATACCAAAATCTGAGGCACTGGAGCGCGCTGAAGCAGTGCTCCAGAAAGTCGGCATGTATGATCGCAGAGAATACTATCCAGCCCATATTTCGGGTGGTCAGCAACAAAGAGCGGCTATCGCGAGAGCCCTGGCGATGGAGCCGGACGTCATGCTGTTTGATGAACCCACCTCGGCACTGGATCCTGAGCTTGTCGGCGAGGTTCTGAAAGTTATGCGCGACCTGGCTGACGAAGGAACTACCATGATAGTTGTAACGCATGAGGTAGGGTTTGCTCGAGACGTGTCGAGCAAAGTGATATTTCTGCATGAGGGGCAGATCGAAGCAGAAGGCCCTCCGCAGCAAATGTTCGGTAATTCGGAATCAGAGCGGTTTCGTCAATTTCTGGCGAGGTCGTTGCAATAATTTTCGTAATTATCACAAAGCATATCGATTCGATATATGGATC
>JAAEOZ010000257.1 GCA_024222685.1 Gammaproteobacteria bacterium
CACCGCCGGAATCAATAACTATTACATCTCCTTTTTCAGCCCTGTCTATTGCCTCGACAGGTTTTGCCCAGTCGCCAGGACATGTCCGAACAGTTACCGACCGTCCAACCATTTTAGTTTCTAAACTTACAGACTCTATCCCGCTGATACCTTTCAGCCGGTGGCTGCCATCTGATATATTCGCAGTAGAAACCTTTTCCAGTATATCACGAATATTTTCACTTGAAGCTCTTTTAAAATGATCAGCCGCTACCTTTTCTCTACTTGATATAGCTCTCTTTAAATTATCAGTAGCTGTTTTTATATCAGTCGCCTTACAAATCGCACCACCAACTACTATAATCTTGGCACCCGCATTTACCGCGTCAACCACTGTTTCAGAGTTAATACCTCCAGCAACAGCAACCGGGATGTTTACCTTTGAGCAAATTTCTTTAAGCACGTCAAAATGGCTATTCCCCTGCATCTGTTCGTCGATAGCAGTATGAATACCAACTATATCAGCACCCCACTTCTCGACGTCTATCGCACGGTCAACACTATC
>JAAEOZ010000258.1 GCA_024222685.1 Gammaproteobacteria bacterium
CGAAGCTTCTAAACGATATCCCTTCTTTTGAATGACATCTCTGCGAAGCTGTCTTTATACGGAGATTCACCTATTTTCCATATTTTGGCCGAGGCTATTTTGAAACGGTAGTTCTGCGATACCGGATCCGGAACCCGCGGAGTAATGTTATTACCAGCCTGCTTCATGGTTAGAAACTCGGTGAAGGTTACGCCCTGTTTAACCGCCGGGGTTACAATCGCTACCGCATCGAACTCACCTCGAGCCTTCTTGATATGACCATCTTTCATTAGCCCGGAGAACCACATATCGTCACTTTTAACGCCAAGGTTATTAGATGTCACCACAGGCACTCTATCGGAGAAGATTTTGACCCGATCACCGCTTTCAATTCCTCTCGCCTGCGCATCTACAGGATTTATTTCGATAAAGTTCTCCGGCCAGCGCTGGCGAATATATGCGCGCCGCTCCTGATCATCAAAACCGGACTGCCAGATTTCATTGATGCGTCCATTGGTAACCCATAGCTCGTCACCTTTGGGTTGCATGTAGTCATAGAAATCAGACCACAGGTTCCAGGGTGTTTTCACCATATTGAGTTTGCCGGTCTGGGTCTTGAATGCCAGCAAGCGTTTGTTGGTAACAGTAAATTTTTCTGGACCTGTATCGGGAATATCTTTGCGATTGTAATCATGCAGGCGTTTAGTCTGTATCAGCTTGCCATCGAATACCAACAGAGGCGTCTGTAACCCGGTGGTACCTTTGCTACGCAGGTACTCATGTGGCTTGACACCTTGCTTCTTGGCCATAATCTTGATCGCGTTATAATCTTTACGACCACCCCGCGAGAAACGACAGCTTTCGTTAAAGACTTCGTTGGAATCTTTCCAGTCGAAGCCCATGAAGCCCA
>JAAEOZ010000259.1 GCA_024222685.1 Gammaproteobacteria bacterium
ATCGCCATCGATCGATTCGAGTGCACCGCCGGGAAGCCCCCAGGCTCCTTTACGTCGATAACTGTGCTCGACAATCAGGACCTCGGGTGGTCGAATAGTGTCATCGATCAGTACTGCAACCGCCCCGACTAACCAGTTCCTCGCTAATTGTCCTTTGAGGAAACCGGCTAATCGGGGCGGGAACAACCGCCATAGAGAAAGTGATACTCGATGAAGTGAGGGATGTTTTTCAATGTAATGAGCAACCCAGGCAAACACTTTTATCTACACTCAAGCACGTTAATGTCAGTTTAAACGTACACCGTTAGGACACGATGTATTTCGGATAGATAAGATTAAGAATAAAGTCTCTTTCTCAAAACTCCACCACCAGATTCGCCAGTGTCTGTTATTGGCCGAAGATTGCCTCCGAACTCTTTGTTTTGAGTGTCGGCTTAGGGAAAAACTGATCCTTTCCTATTTTGCCTTTGCAGCTAAGCCGGATACCCGTAGCTTCGAGTTAAACAAGTAAACTGTCACCATAAATCACAATATTTAATGCTCTGAAAATACCTCCATATTTCCCTGTTCATCGAAGCTTATGACGTTATGGGATTGGACCGTACTCCCACTTTCCATACCGGGCGTGCCAACAGGCATGCCCGGGACAGCAATACCCTTAATGTCTGGCCGGAACAGTAACAGCCGTTTGATATCCCGGTGGGTAATATGGCCCTCGACTATATATCCATCGATGACCGCGGTATGACAGGCTGCCAGTTTTTCCGGTACCCCGAGGCGCTTTTTCACCGCTAGAACGTCGCGGGTACTTTCAATCGTGACGTTGTAGTTATTATCCTGCAAATACTTTACCCACTTGGTACAACATCCACACTCGGGATTTTTGTAGACCACGATATCCTTTACCGGAGCGTCGCTGGCAAAGGCCATTGTTACGGTCAGAATATTTAAAATTGCTAACATTAAAATCGATTTCATCTTGATGTTCCTGTCGATAAAGAACGCTATAGGTAAATATAGGATGTATCCGATATTAATCCAATCCCTGATTCCAGCTGCCCCTTCAAAGTATCGATATACCTGATCGAACGCCTGTTTCTGCCCGGAGTCGGTGTTTGCCGCCTGGCTCAACTTATTGGGTGTCTGCTTCAGGGAAGTGGGCGGCTATGTTCACTCAAAATACTCGAATGTAGCAATAATGTTCGCAGCCGTAATGCGAGGTTGGATGTGCACCAGAGTGACCTCGAAGGATGGCCGCAGGCCAGTTCCGCAATCTCTCCAGTCAGTCGTTCTTGCATATCCCTTCGCCTTACGGCTGCGAGCATTCTATTCCAGTAATGCTCGAGTTAATGCGGATTCAGGATCGGCCAACCCGTCTATCACATTAAAATGGTGTTGCCCCGCTGCCAGATGAAGCGAAGTCATTATCCCGAAACCGGCCCAGATATTGGCCAGCAAAGCTGCCTGGCGAATAAATTCCGGGCGCTCGTTGGCGCCGACCCAGCAAACCAGTTCGACATTTTCGACTGGTTGGTTGAGAGCTGCACTTTCAGTCACGGCTTCGG
>JAAEOZ010000260.1 GCA_024222685.1 Gammaproteobacteria bacterium
GTATAAGTAGTCGACCCAATACACTTCATATCACCATTAGCAAGCACTGGTTTAATTAAATTAGATGCATCCATGACACCTCCGGAAGCTGATCCTGCACCGATAATAGTATGGATTTCATCGATAAATAAAATTGCGCCGGTTTCATCGGATAATTGTGATATCACTGATTTCAGGCGTTTTTCGAAATCACCTCGATACTTTGTTCCAGCGACTAAAGCACCGAGATCCAGTGCATAAATCGTGCTACCAATTAAGACTTCTGGAACATCCTCTTCTACAATTTTACGGGCCAGTCCTTCGGCAATGGCCGTTTTACCAACACCCGCCTCGCCTACCAGCAAGGGGTTATTTTTTCTTCGCCGACATAATGTCTGAATTAGACGCTCAACCTCATAGTCTCTTCCTATCAGCGGGTCTATTTTACCTTTTATCGCTAACTCATTGAGATTAGTAGAAAATTTCTCGAGTACGTTTTCCTGGGCACCCTCTCCCGGCATCCCATCATTGTCATGCGTAAAAGTTTCATCTTCACTTTCTTCATTGATACGGGTAATGCCATGTGAGAGATAATTAGTTACATCAAGACGTTCGATATTATGCTTGTTCAGCAGATATACGGCGTGCGAGTCCTGCTCCGAGAAGATAGCGACTAGCACATTAGCACCGGAAACTTCTCCATTCCCCGAAGACTGAACATGGAACAGCGCACGTTGCAGGACACGTTGAAAACCCAGAGTCGGCTGCGTATCTCTGTCCTCATCGGTAAGCAGCAATGGTGTATTCTGGTCGACAAAAATCTCCAGTTCGGTCTTAAGAAGATTTGTATCACCACCACAGGCTTCAAGTACTACGGCTGCCGAATCATTGTCCAGCAACATTAGTAAGAGATGTTCGACTGTAATGAATTCATGGCGCTTTTCATTGGCTTCATGAAAAGCTTTGTTGAGTGAATGTTCCAGTTCTTTGTTTAGCATTTAATATTCCAGATAACGGGTTCCGGTTTATTTAAATATAGCTTATCTGACCACAAAATTAGTGTCTAATTCATCAATATTTGAAAGAAATTATTTCACTACAACTTTTATGGATTGTTAGCCTCGATTCCTGCTAATTTTCTTCCATATCACAGAGCAATGGGTGCTGATTTTCTCTAGAATAACTATTTACCTGGGTGACTTTGGTCTCAGCTATATCCTTGGTATAGATACCACAGATACCTTTACCGCTCTTGTGAACATTAAGCATGATTCTCGTCGCATTTTCTCTATTATGACCAAAAATTGCCTCGAGTACATGAACTACAAACTCCATTGGAGTAAAATCATCATTTAGTAAAATGACCTTATACATCGGTGGTTTCTTTAATTTTGGCCGAGCAGGCTCGAGTAAAACAGTATCATCATTATCATTGTCTAAATACTTGTCCGACATGTTGATATTTCCTATTAGCATGTTCCATTAAATAATATAGGGTTGAATAATTTCAAGGCTTAGTTATCATAACTTTGTGTTAATTAATTGATTAGTAGTCATTTTTCATAGTATTTCACTATTTATAAATAGGTATTATCTATTAAAATATGACCTGCTATTCAATATTGGATGTTCACACTTAACAGGGGAATTCTCATGCCTACAGGTACAGTAAAATGGTTTAGCAATGTTAAAGGTTATGGCTTTGTCAACACGGATGAAGATCAGGATGCCGATATTTTTGTTCACTTCTCTGCCATTGAAATGGATGGTTACAAAAAATTGACCTCAGGTCAAAAAATTGAATTTGAAATCGATGACGGACCAAAAGGCTTACAGGCACATAAAATCCGATCAGTAAGCAACTAATTTGAACTTACCAGCAGTAAAACCTGTCCAAATACTGTCATTACCCTCATAACAATTTATCCGGCCAGATAAAACTGGCCGTTTTTTTACCCTGCAATTACAGAATTCATCCAGCGCATATTAGATTAAACTGACTGTTTCATACGGTGTAATCCGGTATCTTCGACGATTCGTGCGGCTATTTCCTCTACGGACATCGTCGTTGTGTTTAAATAATGAATATTGTGACGATGATACATTTCTTCTGCAGCTCGGATTTCAAAACGACATTGCTCCATCGAAGAGTATCGACTATTTGGTCTTCGCTCCTGCCGGATATTAACCAGTCGATGTGCGTCAGTAGTCAATCCATACAGCCGGTCTTTGAATGGTCGAATAGGTACGGGTAAAATATCGGACTCCATGTCTTCTTCAGTAATCGGGTAGTTAGCCGCTTTGAGACCGAACTGTAATGCGAGATAAAGACAACTGGGTGTTTTACCGGTACGCGAAACACCAATCAATATGATATCTGACTCATCATAATTACGTGTTTTTCCTCCATCATCGTGCACCAGAGAAAAATCTATTGCATCAATTCGTGACTCATACATAGACGGATTAGCAATCCGATGAGAAACGCCTCCCAGGTTGGAAGACTCAACCAGGAGAATTTTTTCCAGTCGGGGTAGAAAATCGGCGAAAGGATCCAGTATAAGAGCTTTGCTCTGACTGATAATTTTCTTCAGATTCGGATCCGCCATCGTCGCAATTACAATAGGTAATTCATCCTGTTCATTAATTCCCCGGTTGATCTCTTCGCTGACTAATGTTGCTTTTTCTTCAGTATTAATAAAAGGAATGGTTTTTGTTCTGAAATGCAACATTGGAAACTGAGCCAGAAGGCTGTGACCGAGAGTCTCAGCTGTAATTGCAGTCCCATTTGATAAAAAAAATACCAGGCGTGTATTGGCTAGGTTCATATCAGCCATAATAGACAAGTTGTCAGAGAAATACGATGTGATATTCATGCCATTATTATATTTACGGTATTAATTTTCTGCCTTATATCGAGCTACGAATATGGTAAAGTTCTGCATCTTGAAATGACGCGACACTTTGAATTTTATGACTGACAATATCATGCCGCTAGATAAGCTGGGAATGAATGATGTTCCTCTAGTTGGCGGAAAAAATGCTTCTCTGGGCGAAATGATTAGTAACCTGAGCAATTTAGGTGTTTCAGTCCCAGGTGGATTTGCAACTACCTCGAAAGCATTCAATCAGTTTCTTGATGAAGGCGGCTTGACTGAAAAAATCCAGGAAGCTCTCGGCAAACTGGATACCGACAATGTCAACGCCCTTGCCGCTACTGGTAAGCAGATTCGGGACTGGGTTATAGATACACCGCTACCCCAATCTTTTCAGAAAGATATTGAGGCGGCTTATGAATCGATGGCGGTTAACGGCCAATCAGCTACGGTTGCAGTCAGATCCTCAGCTACAGCTGAAGACTTACCCGATGCCTCGTTTGCCGGCCAGCAGGAGACATTTCTAAATATTAGGGGCCTGGATCAGGTGTTACACGCGGTAAAACTGGTATTTGCCTCACTTTTCAATGACCGCGCCATATCTTATCGGGTGCATCAGGGTTTTGATCACGCAGAAGTTTCATTGTCGGCAGGTGTTCAGCGCATGGTTCGTAGTGACCTCGCCTCCAGCGGTGTTATGTTCAGTATAGATACTGAGTCGGGATTCGAAGACGTCGTGTTCATTACCAGCAGTTATGGACTTGGAGAAACTGTCGTTCAGGGCGCAGTGAATCCGGATGAGTTTTATGTCTATAAAAATAACCTGAATTCAGCTCCTCGCAGCATATTGCAGAAAACTCGCGGTAGCAAATTGATAAAAATGACTTATGCCGATAGCGAAGATCCACATCAGGCTATTCAGACCATTTCTGTCGATGAATTTGACCAGAACAGGTTTTCGATTTCAGATGAAGATGTCGTAGCACTCGCCAAAATGGCTGTGACAATCGAACAGCATTACGGACGCCCTATGGATATCGAGTGGGCCAAAGATGGAGAAAACGACCAACTCTATATCGTGCAGGCACGACCTGAAACTGTTCAATCCCGTACCAGTCAGGTCATCGAACGTTATATCCTGAAACAAAAGGCGGATCCGATAATCGAAGGCCGTGCAGTCGGAAATCGCATAGGTCAGGGGCAGGCAAAAGTCATCAATGATTTATCACAGATGGATCAAATCGAACAGGGCGACGTACTGGTCACAGACATGACTGACCCTGACTGGGAGCCAATTATGAAAAAAGCTTCTGCAATTGTAACTAACCGTGGTGGTCGAACCTGTCATGCAGCAATAATTGCTCGTGAGCTTGGCATCCCTGCCCTGGTAGGTACTGGCAGCTGCACCGATGATATATCAGATAATGACGAAGTCACTGTTTCCTGTGCAGAAGGCGATACCGGCTACGTATATAGCGGCCTGCTCGAATTCGAACACCAACGCCATGAGTTCACTAATATGCCGGATATCCCCGTTAAGATAACTATGAACGTTGGAAATCCGGAACGTGCCTTCAGCTTTTCACGATTACCACATAGCGGCATTGGCCTCGCTCGACTCGAATTCATCATCAGTAAGATGATCGGTATACATCCTCGTGCTCTGCTCGAGTTTGATGAAATGAAACCCGACCTGCAGGCTGAAATTATTCGAAAAATTGCCGGATACGATGGCCCGGTTGAATACTTTATTGAAAAATTAACCGAGGGTATGGCGACACTTGCGGCAGCCTTTGCGCCGGAAAAAGTCATAGTGCGACTCTCCGACTTTAAATCGAACGAGTATGCCCACCTGATTGGTGGCTCGGTGTTTGAACCAGATGAGGAGAATCCAATGCTCGGCTATCGCGGTGCTTCGCGTTATATCAGCGAATCATTTCGACCATGCTTCCAGCTCGAATGTGAAGCGGTAAAACGCGTTCGAAATCAAATGGGATTGAAAAACCTTGAAATCATGATTCCATTTGTTCGTACGCTAACTGAAGCAAAAGCGGTGCACGAGGTCCTCAGGGAAAACGGCCTGCAACGTGGGGTCGATGGTCTCAGAATCATTATGATGTGCGAAATCCCTTCCAACGTTATTCTTGCCGAGCAGTTTCTTGAATATTTTGACGGCTTCTCAATCGGTTCAAACGACTTAACCCAGTTAACTCTTGGACTCGATCGAGATTCAGGACTGGTAGCCGACTCGTTCGACGAACGCGATCCCGCGGTAATGGCTATGCTGAAACAGGCTATAGCGGCCTGTAAGAAAGCGAATAAATATGTCGGTATCTGTGGTCAGGGGCCCTCAGACCACCCAGACCTGGCAAAATGGCTGCTGGAACAGGGTATCGAGAGTGTTTCACTTAACCCCGATAGCGTCATCGAAACCTGGCTGTATATGGCTGATGAGCACGCAGCATCAAGCCGGAATTCGTAACAATGCCTTGTTACGAGGAATATGCTCATGGCATTTACTGTATTGATTCCGGTTATGTTCAGGATCAGTACTGCGCCATCTATCTGTTAATAGAAGGTGATGAAGTTGCCATTATTGAAACCGGCACCAATCATACTGTCGAGCGGGTACTCTCTGTTCTATCTGAATTAGACATTAACCGACAACAGATTAAATATGTCATTCCGACACATATTCATCTCGACCATGTCGGTGGTGCAAGTGCAATGATGGCATTGTTTCCGCAGGCACGATTGATTATTCATCCACGCGGTGCCAGACATGTCATCGACCCGCTTAAGTTGATAGAAGGCTCGATAGCGGTTTATGGTGATACCATGTTCAGACGTCTTTATGGTGATATACATCCTATCGAGGAAAATCGTGTTGATATTGCAGAGGACCTTTCTACTTTTCTGATTGGTCAACGTGAACTGGTTTTTATCGACACCCCAGGGCATGCTCGTCACCATTTTTGTATTTACGATACTAAGAGTAATGGCATTTTTTGCGGTGATACATTTGGCATTTCCTATCCGGCCATGAAACACCTGCCTCATGGTCTGATGCCATCGAGTTCTCCGGTACACTTCGATGCCAAGGCCCTGTTACAATCCATTGATCGATTGATAGAATACAGGCCTGACTATGTCTATCTTACTCACTTCGGGCGTATCGAAAACCCGGTTACTAAAGCGATTAGCCTGAAACAGTGGATTATAGACACTGTAGATGTTTGCAGAACAATAAACCCGATTGATCAAAACAGCACCGATAAACTGGAAAAGTCATTGCGTGAAATGGCCATCAACAAGTTTGGTGGAAATTTAGACGGCAATATCGATCAAATTTTGAAAGTGCTTTCTACTGATATCAGGCTTAACGCGCGGGGACTGGCTATCTGGTGGCAAGCAGGTGGCTATGCCTGATTCAATCTGGAAGCCACATGTCACCGTAGCAGCAGTTATAGAAAATAAAGGCAAATTTCTGCTTGTGCGGGAAAAAGTCAAAGGTAAGATTGTATTTAATCAGCCTGCGGGCCATCTCGATGAAGGTGAAAGTCTGATCGACGCAGTAGCAAGGGAAACACTCGAAGAAACCCGGTATCGCTTTGTCCCCACCGGGCTAATCGGAATATATCGCTTTATTCCAGAAGAATCTCCCGAAATCACCTATTTACGTTTTTCCTTTTGCGGTAATATCGGAGAGTGGCTGGGAGGTGTTCTCGATCAGGGAATTCTGGCGGCCGAATGGATGACACTTGATGAAATAAAATCATCTCAATCGCAGCATCGCAGTCCGCTTGTTATGCAATGTGTTAATGACTTTCTGAACATATCGCCCTGCTCTCTCGACGTGATAAGTCAAATGTATGCTTAGTTAATCTGATGAATACAAAGAAGACTTGCCGACTAAATACAATCCCGACTAAATGACTGTTGCAAAAGAAAAAATAATGGTCGGCATGTCAGGCGGTGTCGATTCCTCCGTGTCAGCCTATTTACTATTGCAACAGGGTTTTGAGGTCGAAGGCCTGTTTATGAAAAACTGGGAGGAAGACGATACAGAAGAATATTGCTCTGCTTCAGTAGATCTTGCTGACGCCGAACAGGTCTGCGATAAACTTTGCATACCTCTGCATACTGTGAATTTTTCCAGTGATTACTGGGACAATGTATTTGAGCATTTTCTTGATGAGTATCGAGCTGGCAGGACTCCAAATCCAGATGTCATGTGCAATAAAGAAATAAAATTCAAGGCATTTCTTGATCACGCTCAGCGGCTAGGCGCATCACGCATAGCCACAGGCCACTACGTCCGCTCGGATAAGGCTGCAGACGAATTTCGCCTACTCCGTGGTCTCGACAGCAACAAAGATCAGTCGTATTTCCTGTATTTACTCAATCAGCAGCAAATTTCACTGGCATTGTTTCCAATAGGAGAGCTGGACAA
>JAAEOZ010000261.1 GCA_024222685.1 Gammaproteobacteria bacterium
TCTGACTATCACATAACATCATCGTCGCCCGCCTATAATGCAGGCAGCGGAAGTCGACCACTGGGGCTTGATATCGATCGTGAGCCGCAAAACGGAGCGATGGATCTTGGCTCTGACGAGGTGTGGCCATAATGGATAAGCAATTATTGATGAGTAAAGAGCTAGTTAAACCTGAATTGAGGTACGGAAAAATGAAGACATTAATGAAATACGGAAGCTGCGCGTCGCTACTGGCAATGCTGATGTTTCCGCTTACCTCGGTTCAGGCCGTGGTTCACGTGCAGTGTCCCGGTGATGATGACGGTGATGCGATAATTGATACCCCTGACCCGGATCATCCGAATGCGGTCTGTATGCATGTTAGTGCTAGTGACGGCTTTGCCAATATGGGTGATGGTTATCTGCAGTATATTTTCGGATACGGTGACTTGACCGGAGTAACGCCGGAAGATGCAATCGATAAAGGTATTTTAAAGGCCACTACCTCAGCCCCGACTATCGTGCTCGAGGAAGATCAGGAATTATTCCTCGCGTTGACGAACACGGGCATGGTGATGAGACCGGATTTATCTGATCCGCATACAATACACTTTCATGGATATCCAAATGCTTCGGCCCTGTTCGATGGTGTCCCAGATGTGTCGATATCGGTAAACATGGGTGCTACGTTGACCTACTACTACAACATTAAGACTCCCGGTACATTTATCTGGCACTGCCATGTTGAAGCGGCAGAGCATATGCAAATGGGCATGCAGGGTAATCTTTATGTGCACCCGAAGCAGGATGGAACTTCGATAGAATTTCCGGCGAGCAGTGGCAGGTTTTACGACAAGTTCGTCTACAACGATGGTGACGGATCAACCGGTTACGATGTTGAAATGCCAATACAGATAACCGGTTATGATCCTGTATTCCACGATGCATCGATGAATACTCAACCGTTGCCATTTGCTGACATGCTGGATACCTACCATATGATTAACGGTCGCGGTTACCCGGCTACTGTTGAGAGTTCGGACTATTACACCCCTGGACATGTCGACTTTGCGGGGGCTGCTCTAGCGCCAGCACAGGAGAATAATGCGACCCCTACTGATCCAGATGGATTTAACAGTCAGCCTTACTCAAGCCTGACTGAAGTCACAAAGGGTGAAAAACTGTTACTTCGGATTTCAAACGTCAGTATCACCAAATCTCATACTGTTATGGCCCTCGGCTTACCGATGCAGATCGTTGGACGGGGTGCTGCCGAGCTCGCCGATAAGTATGAGGTAGCATCTATCAATGTCAACGGAGGCGAAACTGTCGATGTAATTGTTGATACTATCAATGTCGAACCTGGAACCTACCATCTGTTCGTTACAGAGTTAAACGAGTTGAGTAACAATCAGCAGAGTTTTGGTGGCCCGATGACAGAAATCGTCGTCAACCCATAACCCATTGCCTTAATAATATTGGAGAAAGTGATGAAACTATTTAAATCATATCAAAACACCGGACGGGCGCTCGCAGTATGCGCGCTAATGGCGGTGTCGATGGGTGTTAACGCTGAAATACTAGGTACCCAAGCAACTGTGTGGGACCTTTACGCGAAACAGGCACAGATATCGACTCCTGACGGTGACAGTTTTCAGATCTGGGCCTTCGCCGAAAGTGCGGGTGGCGCTGCTCAGTATCCTGGACCTACCATGATCGTAGACGAGGGCGATACAGTCACCGTTACCCTGTATAACGATGATGTATCGCAACAGGACGTCTCGCTGGTATTTCCCGGACAGGGCAACGTTAACAAAGATTGCGATATAGGATTTGTTCCTACGGTTACCGGTTGTCATACGACGTTTGCCGATGGTAACAACGTCGTAGCTGCTGGCGGTACCCAATCTATCACCTATACCTTTGTTGCTGGCAAGCCCGGTACTTATATGTATCACAGTGGGGTTAGCCCGCAGGTGCAGATAGATATGGGTCTGGTCGGGACATTGATTGTACGGGCAGCCGACTCTCCCGATGGTTGTAATATTGTAACCGAGGAGGAGCCTAATCCCCCAGCGTGCCTGGCCTATAACAATGTCGGCACTTCAACAGACAATGGCACTGACTACGAAGACGAATTTCTGTTTTTTATGAGTGAAATGGATCCAAAACTGCATTACATGGCCGAAAACAATACGCTGGATCAGTGGGATAATGCCAGTTACAAGCCGGTACTATGGTTTATTAATGGTCGTAATATGCCGGATTCACTGGCAGGCAATAACATTCCGCAACTACCCCATCAGCCATTAACTTCGATAATTGTGATGCAGCCTGGTAAACGAATACTGCTACGTACCCTAAACCCCGACCGCCATCAGCATCCATTGCATACGCATGGTAACAATTACGATCAGATAGCACGCGATGGCAACCTGTTGACCACATCAGGTGGAACAGCGCTTGGCCCAATCAATGACAACACCTTAAGTATGGTTTCGGGGTCAACAGCAGATGTAATATTCCAGTGGACAGGAAAAAATATGGGATGGGATATCTATAATTCTGCCAGAGCTCACGGCACATGCGATTCGGGTGCTGGACTTGACGATGCGGTCAATAACAGGACTGGTGCTGCTGTACCTGATGGTTTTCACGATACCACCTGGGAGTGGTGTGAAGATCACGGTAAAGAATTGCCGGTCGTCATACCAGAAAACCAGGATCTGGCTTTCGGTGGATTCTGGGGAGGTAGCCCATACCTGGGTGACACGGGAGCCCTGCCGATTGGTGAAGGTGGTTTGAACCCCGGCGGTGCTATGATATTCATGTGGCACTCTCATTCTGAGAAAGAGCTGGCCAACAATGACGTCTTCCCAGGCGGCATGATAACTTTGGCTGTCGTGGTCCCACGATAGTCGCCTGGAATTTGACGGAGAAATATGATGAAACGATCTATGATATCAGCTGCAATCCTGGGTACATTAGGATTGAGCAGTGCATTTACAACAATGGCCGCTCCTCAGACCATTACCCTGTGTGCAGGTGTTTACGAAAAAACCGTGGCAACACCACCGGCTATCCCCATGTGGGGTTATACGCTGGGTGGCATGGTAGATGGTATTGATGGTAAGGAGTGTGTTAATAAGGCAGATTTAAGCTCACCCGGCCCACGTATTATTGTCGGAGATAATAAAGACGGGTTGGATATTACCCTGTATAACACCCTGCCACGAACCACATCACTGGTAATCCCAGGTACGATGAAGGGTATGAAACCTCAGTACTTCACAGCACCTGACGGAACCAGTCGTGTGAGATCTTTTGACCACGAAGTAGATAATGGGCAATCGCGAACCTACAAATGGAAAAACCTGCAACCGGGAAGTTATATGTACCATAGTGGTACTAATCCTCAGGTCCAGGTTCAAATGGGTCTTTATGGCGCGGTAACCGACAATTTGGCTACCGGTGTAGGTGGCGCTGGCACGGCTTATCCAGGTCAAACCTTCGATCAGGAAGTGATCCTGTTTTACAGCGAAATTGATCGAGCAATCCACGATGCTGTGGATGCTGGTGAATATAACACGACCGATATGAAGAGTACGATTGATTACAATCCGAAACATAATCTGGTTGAAGTTGATGCCACTAGTACTTTCGAATTCAATGATATGCCAGCGGTTATGTTTGCACCCGTTGCTGAGAACGTACTCGTACGTTTTTTCAATGCCGGTTTGAGAATCCATGTTCCAACGCTTTATGAAGCCGATTTTGATATTATTGCTGAAGATGGAAAACAGTACCCGAACATCAGAAAACAACATACCCTACGCCTGGCGCCTCTGAAAACGAAGGATGCTATGCTGAATGTTGACGGGCTTTTTGATTTGGGAATAGGCGGTCATCCTGATGTAGGTGCCAGAAGGTTCAGGTTAACCGATAGTGCCATGGCTGTAAGTAATCCAGTCGCAACGGCCGGACCTGTTATCACCCTTGATGACGGTGAAATCGCTAATGGTACTGACAATGGCATGGTGGTAAACATGTTTGTTGCACCACCCGCCGACTATGTTCCTACCTTACCTAGCGGCGATCAACCTAAAGCCGTAAGAGATAATATGAGCGTTGTTGAAGGTGGCTCAATTAGCAATATTATGGCTTCCGCGAAGTCGAACGATACCAATGCCTCCGGTACGACAGTTAGTATATTGTCATACCCCAAGTATGGAGAATTGACCAATAATGGTGGAGGAAACTTCGATTACCAGCACAGCGGTGGAGAGCGAACAACTGACTCGTTAATGTACGCACTGACCAATGCAGCAGGTGAAAGCTCTTCGGCCGGCATCAAGATTGAAGTTACAGCCATGAACGATGCACCTGTCGCGACTGATGACACCGTCAGTGCAAAAGTCGGGCAGCTTATTGAGATACGCCCGCTGGATAACGATACTGATGCTGATTCAGCCGAGCTGACGATCGATTCAGTCGGCACTTCCGCATTGGGTAGTCTGGAAATCGCTGGTAAGGTAATCGTGTTTAATGCTTCCGCTGCAGGTTCGGATACAGTGAGTTATACGATTTCAGATCCACAGGGTGCTGATAGCACCGCAGATATTGTGATAGCTGTTGCCGAAGCCACAGAAGATGCGACTTATACAAACTCTGGCGCAGCCACGAGTGGCCGTAGTGCTGGTGGCTCTACCGGTGGAGTGGCACCTGAAGCGGAAGATGATCACTATGTCGTGCAGGAAGGCGCTGTACTGGATCTGGCTGGAAATGGCATTCTTGGTCTGTTGTCGAACGATTCACAGGGTGCTAAAGTCAGTACCAGCCTGGTTGAGTATCCTCAACACGGCATGATCGAAGTGTTCGAAGATGGTACATTTGTCTATACTCATAATGGATTAAGTCAGGAAGACGACCAGTTCCAGTATGAGATTTACAATGATTCTGGTAGTGACATAGCTGAAGTATCTATCAAAATTTCAGCAAGGGATGAATGAATCACATATTAAAGTAAGGGTTTGTTAACAGGGATTGTTAACAACCAGATAGTATATGTAGGAAATGAGTCACTATTGACTTCGGTCAATAGTGACTTTTTTGTTAGTTAAAGGAAAAAAATTTACACGAGGTTTAACCATGAGGAATTCTCTAGCATATAATAAGTTATTGTCGTATGAATCGGAAAGCTTCATGGCTGAGCAGGATCAGGATGTAAAATTTACTTTATTTGATGAAGATGAAGAACACTTTGTCGAGGAACTATGTGAAAAGGGTATCGTTACTCAGGCTGATGCCAGAAAACTAAAAGTACTAATCAGTTCAGGCCAGACACAGCAATCTGTTATTCAATTAATAATGAACCTGGGAATGGCTTCTGAACGGGATTTACTCAGCCACCTGTCTTCCAGTTTGAATTTGAAAATTATCGACCAGGAGGCTTATCCAACAATACTTTATGGTGAGACCTGCTTTAACAGGAATTTTTTAAGAAAACAAAACCTTGTTGTTATTTCTGAAACCGACAAATTGATTGAAATTTGTATCAATGATCCGTTTAGCCCAGATCTGAATAGCGCTATTTCTTTTGGTATCGGCAGAAAGCTTCTAAAAGTTCGCCTGGGTTATCGAAAAGATATCAATGAGGCCCTCGACCTCATATTGAAAATTGGTAACGACAAACAGTTTTCGGACAAACTCGATGCCGGTGACGAAATTTTACTGGAAAAGGATATCAGGCAGCTTGAAGAGCTTGCAAGCGAAGCGCCAGTAATAAAAATTGTAAACACTGTAATTAAGGCTGCAATAGAAGACTCGGCGTCAGATATTCATGTTGAACCTCATGCTGACCTGCTCAAAGTCCGTAATCGTATTGATGGCGTACTGGTACTGGCTCGTGAAATCCCGATAAATCTCTCCGCTGCAGTAGTGTCACGCATAAAAATTCTCTCATCTCTGGATATCGCCCAACGACGAGCGCCACAGGATGGCCGCTTCGATATTAATATTGAGGGCCAGGATATTGATATCAGGGTATCGGTTATTCCGACTATTCACGGTGAAAGTATTGTTTTACGCCTTTTGTATAAGAAATCGATTAGCTTTGACTTCGATAGCCTGGGATACGCTGAAAACAATGCACATAAAATTATGCAGATGCTCGACAAACCGCATGGACTGTTACTGGTTACGGGCCCCACGGGTAGCGGGAAATCGACTACACTCTATGCGATGTTGCAAAAAATAAATAGTTCAGAGAAGAAAATAGTATCGGTTGAGGATCCAGTAGAGTATAAGGTAGAAGGGGTTAATCAGATTCAGGTTAATCCCGAAATAGGCGTTAGTTTTGCCAGCGCACTAAGTGCAATTGTGCGGCACGATCCTGAAGTTATTATGGTTGGGGAAATGCGAGATTCGGAAACCGCGCAGATCGCGGTGAGAGCTTCTATGACGGGACATCTGGTACTGACCACATTGCATACCAATAGTGCTGCTTCGAGCATTGAGAGATTGATAGACCTTGGTGTCGAAAAGTCATTCGTATTTTCTTCTCTTATCGGCGTCATTGCACAGCGACTGGTTCGACGTCTTTGTAATCACTGTAAGCAGCCGGTAGGTGCCGAGAATATACTGCTAGAGAGTGGCGAAATTTCCGGTGAAAATATGGGGCTGGAAAACGCCTACCAGGCCAAAGGCTGCGATCAATGCAACCAGACTGGCTATAAAGGCAGATTGTCTATCAGTGAGGTGATGTTGCTTAATGATGATTTTCGCTCAGCGGCGTTAAAGGGGACTGATAATATTCAACAATTAGCCCGGAGTTTTGGAATGGAGTCTATGGTAATGGATGGCTTTGATAAAATCAGATCAGGGCAGACTACCGTTGAAGAGCTATTTAGAGTAGTTCTGGAATAAATGTGTACAGGTACAAGGCACTTAACAAACAGGGAGAGCTTGTTGAGGGAGAATTTAATCTAACATCTGAGCATCTGGTAACGGCGGAGCTATTAAAACTAGAGTATATCCCTGTCCAGATTGTTTCGGTTAGCAAGGTCAGCAAACGGAAATTTTTTATTTCCAGGGCTTTTAAATTTGATGACACCCAATTTTTTGAAAATCTCTACGACTATCTGGATTCAGGCCTCTCGATTGATAAGGCCCTGGAACTGGAAGCAAATAGTCAGCCGCACGAATCGGGCTCAGTTTTTTTAAACCAGCTTGTGGATAGAGTTAGGCAGGGAGGTTCGGTAGCCGATGCTATGCAGGAATTCCCGGATTATTTTTCAGCATTATACATTGGGGTAGTGCGAGTTGGAGAGCAAACTGATTCTTTGCAGGAGTCACTAAAGCTTCTCGCCGGGTTGACTCAGGATTTGCAAAATTTTAAGGAAAAAATAAAATCTGCGTTGATTTATCCGGCAATATTAACATCAGTCATGTTGTTATCAATTCTGGTGTTATTTGGGCTGGTTATTCCCAGATTCAAATCCCTGTTTTTGGGGATGGGCATTGAAATGAGCGGGCTCACTGCCGCGGTAGTAGCAATTTCTGATGTATTAACAAATAATTACCAGGTTTTGTTGGTTGTTTTACTGTTATTCATTTTCGCTATGCAATATTTAGCGAAATCTGTTCGAACTAATCCTGTCTGGTCCAGATATCTGCTTAAGGCTCCCTTTCTTGGCGACATGATACGTCAATATAATCTCTATATTTTTGCCGTTGTGATGCAAATTTTAATGAAAAAGAAAATAACCATAATTCAATCACTCGATCATCTTAAGGATGCTATCGGTAATATTGTCTACAAGGAAGAAATAGAAGTTATGCGGCGCGAAATCAGTCGTGGCGAGTCGATCCAGAAAGTATTAAATTCCGCGTTATTTACGCAACATTTTATATATCTGGTCGGTGTTGGTGAAGAAACGGGACGAATGGCTGAGTCTTTCTCAAAATTGGCGAGGTATTACTATAAGCAACTGGATGCCCGTATAAAGGCTTTGATGACTTATGCTGAGCCTGCAATAATTATGGTGCTTGGCTTGATCGTCGGATTGATAGTTGTATCGATGTTACAGGCGATTCTGAGTATTAACGAGTTGGCTGTATAATATGAATTTTCACGATATTTTCACGCTTGTCGGGTTATCTTTTATGCAGTTAGGTGGGAAATTTTGTATTAATTTTAGTAGATAATCTTGTATTAATTTATGAAAAGTAATTTACGCGGCTTCACTTTGGTTGAACTATTAGTAGTGCTTATTATATTAGGTCTGGTGGCAAGTATTGCAGGCCCGAATGTGATGAAATACCTCGGTAGTTCGAAAGCAAAAACAGCAAAGCTACAACTCAAGGAGATTGAGTCGTCGCTGGAGTTGTTCTTCCTCGATACGGGGAAGTATCCTTCTAACTCTGTAGGTCTGAAAATGTTAATCAGCAATGAAGACAATATCAGCGGGTGGAACGGTCCTTATTTTAAAACTGCTGAGTTACCCGATGATCCGTGGGGTAATCCATATGTGTATAGAATTCCAGGTGAGCGAGGTGCTTTCGACCTGCTGAGTCTGGGGGCGGACAATCAGCCTGGTGGTGATGGGGATGATGCGGATATCAGCAACTGGAAGAATTAACCATTGTCAAAGCAATGGCTTTACCCTGATAGAGCTATTGATCGTATTGACCATTGTTTCGGTTCTGGTCAGTTCTATATCTTATGTCGTTATAAATCAACAGCCAACGCTTAAGGATCTATCTTCCAGTATTGTTTATAATCTACGTATGGTGCAGCAACGCGCAATACGTAATGATGAGCCATATCAGATTGAGGTAGACCTTTCAAACAATGTCATACATTTACTTGAAGAAACTATCGATTTACCTTCCGACGTGACCGTGACCGTTAAAACATCTGAAGATCAACTAATCGATAACGAAATCGCCGGTATGACGTTTTATCCTGATGCGAGTTCCAGTGGCGGTATGATTATTCTGGAAACAGATATGGAAATGTTTGAAATTTCTGTTATATGGATTTCAGGTAAGATCGAAACCAGCTATATCAATAAAAACGGATGATATATTTATCATGAACTTTATCGCCACATCTTATGCCCTTTACAGCAAGCTGTGAATGCCTTCAGCAAACAGTCCGGCGTAACTCTAATCGAGGTTCTGGTTGGATTTGTTATTTTTACCTCTTCTCTGGTAGCGATATTAAACTATGTGTCCGGTCAGGTTTACCATAGACAGCTTTCTTCGGAAAACCTGCAAAAGGTCCAGTTAATTTACAGTTTATCGACAACAGCAGATATTCAAACCCAACAGGGTACCCCTGTGCTTGACATTGAAAGCAAATTTGATCTTTCGGCGTCGACTACCAGTCTTGACTCGATAAAGCGTGGAAAGAATGAAATAACGTTGAATCAACACCAGTTTACGGTATCTAATTCTATCAATGCCTTAACCTGGAGCGTCATCAGCCTCAACTGATGATATTGATTCGCCATGTCTGCTCCGATCTACAGGCAAAACTTCCTAAGGAAATTTCAAAATTTGAAGTTTCGACATCAGAGTGGATTAACCCTGGTAGAAGTGCTTATTGCGCTGGTGCTCAGTAGCATAATTTTTGTGAGTGCTTATCAGGTTATCAGCAATCTAATTCAATATCAGGTTCGAGCGCAGGTAAAGAATGATGCCCAGCTGGAATCACTGCTGGCGACAAATATGCTGGGCAATATTATTGAAATGGGTATTGGCCAGTCCGATTTATATTATCGAGCGCAAAAAAAATCATTATTTCGCGGTGAAGCTGATTCTCTTCAAATTGTTTCCAGAGCCTATAGTCACCGATTTGACAGGCCAGGTTATCGGGTATACCGGATATTTGTTAGCGAGGGTGAGTTATTCATTTCTTATCTAGTTTATGACCGGGATATTTCCTCTAATGAGGTCGCCAGATTAGGAACCGGCCTGATGGTAAAAGAAGTAAATTTCGAATATTTTGACCATGGAAACTGGTTAGATCAATGGTCTAGTGACCGGGCAATACCAGAATTTATAAGGGTTATTTTCTATTTCCCAGGACAGGATTCTGTGGAATTTATTCGTGGGACAAGTCGTAGATGAAGTCCTTCAGGCCTCAATTAGAACTATCTCGACCTGGCCAGCAAAGCCTCGGTTCGATTCTCATCTATGTACTCTGGATACTGGTAGTTATTTCTACACTTGCCTTCCATCTGGCCTCTGGCTCCAGAGCGACCACACTCAGTCAGTCGGCATTTGCAAAACAACTCAAAACTGAAATGCAATTACAATCCGCAATTCAGTTTTCAATATATAAAATAACCTCGAATCAATGGCAGGATGAGATTTTCGAATTGAACCTCAACAGTCAGCAAATAAATATATCGATATGGAACGAGTCTGGTTTTGTATCAATCTATCAGCCAGGAGAGATATTAAATCGCATTTACGAGTCGATCGATCTGCCTGAGGCTACAATCGAGTCAATGTCGGAGGCTTTCGGAGATATCAATATGCCTCTGAGATTGAACAGTATTTACGAATTAAAGCAGTTCTCTGAGATTGACGAGGATTTGATTGTGCAATTAATACCGCTGGTAAGCATTTATCGGGAGGAAACGATTAATCCACTAAGCTCGCCGGCGGCTGTTCTCAAATTCATTCCAGGGATCGATCTGTACAGGGTCCGTAAATTGTCGGAAACTGACGACGCTGAAGAAAAGTTGACGCTGAGAACGGAGTTGGTAGACCTGTTGTCGGGTAGAAATTTTCAATTATCAGATCATCAGGATGGCTATTTCAGAGTTAATATCAATATTGCTCAAAGGCTGTACCAGGTTTTTCTGAAATACGACCGCCGACAGAAAAAATATAAAGTGGTTACCATTGAAGTGGATTCGCTGAAAACGGTTCAACAGCAATCTTTATAACTTTCATCAACAAATGACTTTAATAATGAAGAATGTCAGCTCTATCAAGCTAGAATGCTAGCGATTTCACGTAATTTTCACGCATTATTGGATAATCTTCGTCAATCTATAAGACAGTTCGGTGGGTATTGGATGGCCAGGCAAATCTCGTTAGCTAGAAATATAATGCTAGCCTTAATGATATCTATCTGTTTTTGCGTTTCCGCAGCAGAACTCGAGACGATTGACATGCAACGAGACTGGGGAATTGAACCGGTACATGCTCGGGTATCCGCTAACGGGTATATGATTGAGTTTCGTTATCGAGTTATCGACACCAAGAAAGCACTGATTTTGTCAAGCCGAAAGATTAAAGACTTCCCCTATTTGCTTGCGAAAAAAAGCCAGGCCAGGCTTAGTGTGCCTTATGGAGCTACTGTAGGGTTTTTGAAGTCCCTGCGCAGCTTTTTAAAGCAAGGCAGGAACTATAACGCTATGTTTTCCAACATGGGGCAGCATCTGCTTCCAGGTGATATCGTCAGAATAGAGGTGAAGGGACAGGTATCACCAGAAATTACCCTGCAGTAATATCATGCGTTTTTCTCTGTACCTGATAGTTTTCTTTTCATTAATTCAACCCTGTCTGGCACAGATTGTTTTACAGAAATCAGAAGCTGTATCCCGTGAATACATTGTTAGTTTTTATCAGTTAGACGACTTTAGCGTTCAACTTAGGCAGCAAAAGAGCATGGCACTGACTACCATGCGATTACAGCAGGAGCATCGTCTACAAAAGCTTCAGCAGGACCTGGCTGATACCGATTTAAAAATCGTACGTAATCTATGGATCAAACAGTCCGTCGTGATATCAATATCGGAACCATTTTTACCCGGCGTACGTGCGCTCCCCTATGTAGAAGGCCTTCGCAGAGATCAGCACTATATCGCGAAACCAATGGCCGTAGTAACGTTACCAGAATCAGGCGAGCTGGTTCAGGACAATCTGCAGAGAGTTGATGTCGACACACTCTGGAATCAGCAATACAGGGGCCAGGGTATTGTGGTGGCAATTCTCGATTCGGGTGTTGACCCGGAACACCTGGATCTGGTTGATAGCTGGAGAGGTGGTAGTAATAGCTGGTTTGACCCTTACCAGCAACAGGACGAGCCTAAAGACATAACCGGACATGGAACTTCAGTCGCCGGTATTGTGTTAGGTGGCGATGCCTCCGGTAGCTATATCGGTGTGGCGCCCAGTGCCCAGTGGATTGCTGCTCGTGTTTTTGACGATAATGGTAATTCGACAGAAAGCGCTATCAGTGAAGTTTTACAGTGGATTGTTGATCCTGATGAAGATGCAACGACAGATGATTACCCGGATATTGTGCAGAATTCATGGGGCCTGGATGCAACCGAGGGTGCATGCATTAATCCATTTTCAAAAGAACTGGATGTAATTGATACGCTTGGAATCGATCTGGTATTTGCGGTGGGTAATTCCGGGTCTGTTGGCGCATCTTCATATTTGACTCCCGCCTTTGACAGGCATGTAATTTCCGTTGGGGCGCTTGAAGCAACCGATAACTTATTACACTCCAGCAGTCGTGGCCCTAACAACTGTGAAAATACTGTTCTCCCTACGCTAGTTGCGCCCGGACAACTCATTAAAACTGCAGATTTGACATTCAACGGATTCGATACTGATAACACAATTAACCGGACCGGAACCTCGTTTTCTGCACCTCATATCAGTGGGGTACTGGCATTGTTGCGTAGTAAGTTTAAA